>JAJRAT010000004.1 GCA_028682845.1 Methanothrix sp.
CCGCGCCTTCCTTCGATGGATGCCATGAGGGCTGTTTCTTCGCCGCAGACGAATGCACCCGCACCTTCTTTTATGGAGATGTCGAAGTTCATTCCCGTGCCGAGGATGTTCCGGCCCAAAAGCCCCAGGTCTCTTGCCTGCTGCAAGGCGATATCCAGCCTCTTCAAGGCCAGCGGATACTCGGCCCGGCAGTAGATGAAGCCCTCCGTGCAGCCTATGGCGTGAGCGGCGATGAGCATGCCCTCGATGACGGCATGTGGATCGCCTTCCAGGATGGAGCGGTCCATGAAGGCCCCAGGATCGCCTTCATCGGCGTTGCAGATCAGAAACTTCTCATTTCCCGGCGAGCGGCGGCAGAATTCCCATTTCATTCCCGTGGGAAAACCCGCACCGCCTCGACCGCGAAGGCCGGATGCTTTGACCTCTTCGATGACCTTTTCCGGCGGCATTCCGAGAGCCTTTTCCAGAGCCGTGTAGCCGCCCCTGGCAATGTAATGCTCGACGCACTCCGGATCGATGATGCCGCAATTGCGAAGGGCGATCCTGATCTGGGGCTTGATCATCGGATGCTCCCAGATGGAGGGCAGTGCCGGATCTTCGAAACGATCCTTCATTTCCATCTCAGGCAGGTCAAGGGTCCCCAAACACCGCTCTCTAAGAAATTCGGATGAAGGGCCGGAGCTTGAAGATGCAGCAAAAGCAGCCGAAGTCGTAAAAGTTGCAGAAGTTTCCGATTCCGAAGTCTTTCCGGCTGCAAATACCTCATTTATGAAGTCCGGTGCGATCTCGGGAGTGATATTCCCGTAGCAGATCATGGGCTTGCCAGGGATTTTAATGTAGACCAGCGGCTCGGCATAGCAGAGCCCGAGACACCCTACATTCATGCTCTTAGCGTCGATTCCCTTCTCTCGCAGCTCCTCTTCCATTGCCTTCTTAGAATTTGCAGCCTCAGCGGATATGCCGCAGGTGGACATCCCCGTGCATATCAGAGGGCGGCTTCCTTGGATGAGCTCGAGCCATGCGCTTTTTGCCTCTTCTCGAAAGAGAGCAAAGCGTTGCGAATCAGATGCAATCTTCATAATAGCTCTCGGATGATTCAATCCAGATGTGCAAGGATTCTGTCGGCAGACGATAGCGAAACGCCTCCGAAAATCCTGCCGTCCACGGACATTACCGGCGATTTTGAGCAGCAGCCGAGGCATGCCACAGTCTCTAAACTGAACTCTCCATCCTCCGTGGTTCTCCCCGGCAGGATACCAAGCTCCCGGCTCAGATGATCCAGAAGCTCTTTGCCTCCGCCGAGGTAGCAGGATGTTCCCATACAGATCTTAACATGATGCCGCCCCGGTTTGATCAATTTGAACTCGGAATAAAAGGTGGCAATGCCGTAAACTTCGCTCTCGGGAAGCTCTAAAAAATCGGCTACTTCTCTAACTGCCTCTGCAGAGATGTATCCATCCCGCTCCTGGACCTTTTGAAGAAGGGGAATTGTGGCCCCTTTCCCCGAGGAGAAGCCCTTCAGGATCTCTTGCATTTCATCTTCTGTCGCTTCTTTTGCGGCTTTTTTTTTCATATTACCACACGACTTGCTCTATCGAAGCTGGTATTGCTCAATCGGATTTTGCCTTCCGACCTGATTATTAATAAACTATACGGTCGACTATTAACAATATTTTCATGATATTAACATGATATTTACATGGGCGGCTCCATTTCGATCTAGCGATTTTCCGGCGGCATCCCGGTGATTTGCGGGAAAGGTTAATAGCATGGAAGCAATCATGCTGGTATCTTGGATGGGCTCGTAGGGTAGAGGACATCCTAGCGGGCTTCGGAGAGTGTTCGAAGATACCCGCTGACCTGGGTTCGAGTCCCAGCGAGTCCGCCTCTCTTTTTCGATTTGATGTTGCATTTCAGGTTTGCATTTTAGGTTTGCATTTCAGGTTTGCATTTCAGGTTTGCATTTCAGGTTTTGCATTTCAGGTTTGCATTTCAGGTTTTGCATTTCAGGTTTTGCATTTCAGGTTTGCATTTCAGGTTTGCATTTCAGGTTTGCATTTCAGGTTTGCATTTCAGGTTTTGCATTTCAGGTTTGCAATTTTAGGTTTGCATTTCAGGTTTGTATTTACATTTAGTTTTCCATTTTAATTATCATGTCGATCATGTCCTATTGCTCCATTCTGGCCGGATAATCATCGGGGCAATTGTGTAATAAATATTTCTGACAAATGCCGCATCAATTCCCTTGACGAAATAGTTATTGCCCTTGGTGGATTCTAGTAGATTGCAGGGTTATGGAAGTGCAGATGGAGCAGGTGGACCGAACAGCAAAAAATAGAATCGCAGCAAATAACAGCATCGGCCAGGATGGCAGCGAATGGTAACGAATATTGCGGCTGATTTTGGAGGAAGCTAATCGTGGTGGATCTCTTCGGGAAAAAGAAGCTGGAAGACCGCATTTTGGAGCTGGAATCAAGCCTTAAAGATTTGCAGAGCGACAGGGAAGAGCTGGCGAGGACTTTGGAAAAGCGGGACGAGAAGATTCGCAAACTCAATGCCGCCAACCAGGAATGCAATCTGGCTCTGAAGGATGCAGAGCAGAGAGCTGCTGCCGCCGCCACATCCTCTGGACTTGGCGAGCCGGATGCGAACGCCAAAAGGAGCGAAAGTTCTCCTCAGGCAAGAGCTGTAAAGACCGGCCCGCGAGAGCTGGAGAGGTTGGTAAAAAGGCTGAAGGAATGCCGCACAGGCGAAGACGATCTCCTGACCGCATATCTTCCCGACGGCAAGGAACTTGTGCCTGAAGCCCGGGAGGCGGCGCAGGCCGCCAGGTCGCAGCGGGGGTGGATCGTTCTGAAGTATCCTCAGCTCTTCACCCTGCTGCTCGTTCCGCCTTTCCCAGTCCGGGAGAGCCTCTCCGCCCCCGGCGAGGTCTTCACACTTGCGCCCCTTCAGGAGATGATGGAGACGCCGGTGCTGGTCGTCTCCGCTCACGCCGGAGACACCTTCCTGGGAGTTGCCTATGGCTCCGGCGGTTTTGAGGTGCAGGAGTTTGTGCAAAGCCAGGTGAAGGAGAAGCACTCCAAGGGCGGCTGGAGCCAGAAGCGGTTCGAGCGTCTGCGCGAAGAGGACATAAAAAATCATATCGATGAAGTTCTCCAAAAGCTCTCGGAACTGGCCGCAAAGTACGGCTCCGTGGTGCGCTATGCCGTGCTGGGCGGGGACCAGAGCATGATAAAGCAGATCGCCCCGGCGGTCACGCTGCCGATCGTCGAGCGGCGGCTGGAGAGGCATGACGAAAAACGGTTGGACAAGCTGCTGGATGAGGTTTATGGCTTTACGATTTATAGAATTTAAGACGCGAAACCAAAGAAGCTTAAAAACAGGATCGTCGACTTCAAGATCCTTTGGTTTGGGGATGGCGGCAGATGCCCGGAAGTGACGGCGCGCCCGGGAGATCCGAGAGCGGCAAGGATGAGGAGGATCTGGCCGAGTTGGCCCGATCCTATGACTGGCATGTGCGCCGCAGGGTGGCCTGGAATCCGTGCACTCCCGCGGAGATCCTGAATACCCTTTTCATGGATGCCGTGCAGTGGGTGAGAGAAGCCGTAGCCGGAAACGCCAACGCCTCGCAGGCGGCGCTGGAACGGCTGGCGAACGACAGCTCCGGGTACGTGCGGGCTGCGGCGGCTTTGAACAGCCGGACGGGACCCGTCATCCTGGAAATGCTGGCCGGGGACGAGATGGTGGACTACGACAGCACCCTGCAAAAAAATCGCTATCTTGTGAAGGAGGCAGTTGCCAGGAACAAAAATATCAATCCAGTGACGCTGGCATTTCTATCCCGCGACTCCGATGAGCACGTGCGAGCGGCAGCGGCATCAAATCCCCACCTGACCGTCGAGGCGATGAACAAGATGGTCAAGGATGTGAGCTGGCTGGTGAGAGACAACATCGCCAAGAATCCCGCCACGCCCGAAGATCTTCTTATCTATCTTTCCGCGGACAGGATCCTGGACGTTCGGGCCACTGCAGCCGTAAATCCGAGGACGCCCGCCGCCGCGCTCTCACTCCTCGCCGCCGACAAGAGCTGGGAGGTCAGGGAAGTTGTGGCTCGAAATCCGAATTTGGCCGGGAAGGATTTGGAAGATCTATCAGGCCACTGGTCCTGGATGGTGCGGGAAGCGGTAGCCCAAAATCCGCAAGCTCCGGCGGAAATCCTGAAGCGGCTGGCCGAGGATAAGGACCAGAGCGTGCAAAAGGCTGCTCGCTCGCGGCTGTGAGATTGCAGCCGCCAGAATATCCGGTTGCGATTGCTTCTGCGACCACAATTACTTTCGCGCCGCACGGAATGAATTGATATCGCCAAAAGCCAATAAACAAATAAATCAATAAAGTCGATAACGTCATTAAGTCCCGACAAAAAGTCCTGATTTGCCAAGCTGCGGTTTTTGGAGAAAGGATGATTCAAGATGCACGAGATTGAGGTTGTAAAAGAAGCGCCCAAGCTGGTGGCCGGGATGCGAAAGCCCGGACACTACCGGGAGATCGCAAAGATGCTGCCCGCCCTCTTTGAATATGTTATTAGCCGAAGTGCCCCAATCGCCGGGCAGCCCATGTTCCTGTGGCATGAGAAAAGCGTTGAAGAGGCCATGGCCGCGGATGAAGCAGGCCGCGCGGACATCGAGGTCTGTTTGCCTATCGCGACCAGGATTCCCGAGACGGCGGAGATCAAATGCTACGAGCTTCCCGGCGCAACGATGGCCAGGATGGTTCACAAAGGGCCGTACGAATCAAGCGGCACGGCCTACGAGAAGCTATTTGCCTGGATCGAGGAGAACGGAAAGACGCTCTCCGGACCGGTGCGCGAGGAATATCTCAATGACCCGCGAGAAGTGGGGCCGCAAGAGATTCTGACGGTGATTTATGCGCCGATCAGCCAGGCCCCATAGATTCTATTACACAATTTTTTTATTGTTTAACGATTATTGTTGATCGTTCTGCTCTTTGAATTGCGCTTGCAGGTGACTTCGGATCTCTTCAACCGCCTGGCGCAGCGTTCTTTCGTTATCGTACTTAAGCACGATCATCTCCAAATCCGCACGCGGCAGAAGAGACAGTTCCTTCACCTGTGCTGTGAGGTTCGGCACTGCCCTGAGAATGTTGTCCACGATGCTGATGCCGGCTTTCCTTGCCGTTCGGGAGAGCGGATTCAGATCGATGGCAATCACCTTCTTGCCCATCGCCGCCAGCGCCTCGCAGCGGTCTCCGTCCTCCAGCGGAATCAATACCACATCGGCATCATAGATTCCGCCACGCGTGGCCAGAGCCCTGGCGTGTTCCAGGCCAAAGACGGATGCATCGGGATTCTCTCCCAGGACCTTCTTGGCACCGCAGGCGCGCAGCAGGTCGGCGATCTTCTTCACCCGCTCCTCCGAGCGGTGGAATAAATTAACCTCCAGGAGCGCCCCGAGGGCGTCGGCCAGGGCCACCATCTCTTCAGGAACAAGG
>JAJRAT010000056.1 GCA_028682845.1 Methanothrix sp.
ATCAAAAATTCCAGCTACTATGCCAAGATGGCCTAGATTGTACGATTGGACATCCAAATCCATGCAACTTCCCTTCAAAAAGGGACTATTCGCTATTTATTTAAAAATATTTCGGATAATTATAAATGGAATATTCTAGCGTCGCGAGTCCAAAGTGCGGAATGTGGGGTCTAAGGTCAAAGGCGCGAATAATAGAGCGATTTGAAAGTTGCTCATGGAAAAAATATTGTGGCAGATGTCCATGCACATCTCCACCCTCGAATCTATTTTAGACTCGGTTCCTATATCACATCCAGGCCCATGATCGGCATCAGCTCCTGGTGGCCGTTCTCAGACTTCGGCGATTCCACCGGCAGTATCGTTATCGGCTCATCCCTTGGTCTGGGTTGCGGCGGAATTCTGATGGGCTGGATCGCCACCTCACCCACCTCGATGTAGGTGTTGGCGCTGTCACTCCCGCCGCCGTTCGTTGCCGTCAGCGTGTAGTACGCCGTATAGCTCGGTCGCACCGACATGGAACCCGATGAGCGCACCGGCCCGATGCCGGAGATGACGACGCTCTCCGCCCCGCTCACGCTCCAACTTAAGGTGGCGCTGTCGCCTCGCGAGATGACTGACTTGTCCGCCATGAAGTAATCGATGCGCGGCGGCTGGGGCCTCGCCTTGACGGAAACCTTGGCCAATGCCGTAGATATTCCTGCGGAGTTTTGCGCGGTCAGGGTGTAGACCGTATCAGTGGACGGGACGACCTGTGTGTAGCCGGTCGGCGCAACATATCCTACTCCCGGATCAATTACGGCGCGAGAGGCACCGGAAACGCTCCAGCTCAAGGTCGAGCCCTCTCCCTGGCGGATGCTGGCGGGCTGAGCGCGGAAGCTGTTGATGGCGGGCTTGCTGATCTTCGGCAGAACCACGGCAACGCTCACCGATGCTTTGGAGACCTCGCTGCCGCTCCTGGCGGTAATGACATAGGTCGTGGTCCGGGATGGCATCACCGCTGCAGAACCTGAGAGCGCAACTCTGCCTATTCCTGTGATCGAGACCTCGGCGGCATTCGAGACCGACCAGACCAGCGTCGCTGCCTCTCCCGGCTTTACCGACGCGGGGTTGGCGCGTAATACTGCAATTTTAGGTGCCGACACTGTTTTGGGCGCGATGAGCCCGGCGGCAGCAGAGCCCGCTTCGCCGCCTCGAACGATCACGCTGGTATTGGCGGTCGTGTTGCCAAAATCATTCCAGGCGTCAAGCGTGTAGTTGGTGCTGTTCGCTAATTGAACTGCGGTCGATCCCACAAGCAGAGAATCCCCAACAGACAGCCCCTTCCCGGCTTCGAAATAGATGCCGCCGGGATTTATCAAAACGGCCTTGGCATCGGAGACATTCCATGCCAGGGTGACGTTCTCTCCCGAATTGACTATGCCGGGGTCAGCCTGAAACGAATAGACGACAGGCAGGTCCGGATGGTCGGCAGCCGCTACCACGGATGCCGGGCCGCATAAAAGCAGCCCGATGATGATAGTTCCAATGAATTTTATATAACCGAAAATTTTGCTCATGCCCATGCTCCACATGCGGATAATTCTTTTTTCTTCAGTTACTCTGCAAGAAAATTGCAAATTATTGCATAAATGGATATCGGCTTTAAGATGCTATGATGAACTGGTGGGAATATCCGCCTTCGTGTCTTCGTATCTATAGTGTCTTCGTAGCTATTGGGTCTTCGCGCCTATAGCGCCTTCATATCTATCGAGTCTTCGCGTCTATTCCGCCTTCATATCCATCGAGTCTTCGCATCTATTCAGTCTTCGTATCTATCGTATCTTCGTAGCTATTGCGTCGCCTTCGAGTCTATGCGCCTTCGCGGTTTCGCGTCTTCGCGTGAGCCCCCGTTTTCGCATTTTATTCCATTTCGCGCAAAACCGCATCTCACGCGAAGCCGCCAAGGGCGCGAAGCTAACAGCAGACGATGATGCATCATGATTTCTGGATCATTTGCCCAAAAAAATCGCTATCGTTTGAAAGAGAGCAAAAGACTTGAAATAAGAAAGAAAAGCAGGATCTCCTTCCGCTCACTCTTTCCTAATTTCTTCCGCCCCGCCCAGGTACGGCCTCAGGACTTCAGGGATTTCCACGCTGCCGTCCGCGCGCTGGTAGTTCTCAAGGATTGCCACTACCGTTCTGCCAATGGCCAGGCCGGAGCCGTTGATGGTGTGCACGAATTTCGGCCCGTCCGGCGTCCTGTAGCGGATATTGGCCCTGCGGGCCTGGAAGCTCTCGAAGTTCGAGCATGATGAGATTTCACGGTATTTCTTTTGCGCCGGAACCCAGGCCTCGATGTCGTAGGTCTTGGCTGCGGAAAATCCCAGATCCCCGGTGCACAGACTTATGACGCGATAGGGAATCTTGAGGAGCTTTAAGATCTCTTCCGCGTCGTTGGTTAGCTTCTCCAGCTCGTCGTAGGAGGTCTCCGGCTTTACGAACTTCACCATCTCGACTTTGTTGAACTGGTGCTGGCGGATGATGCCCCTCGTGTCCTGGCCGTGCTTTCCCGCTTCGCGGCGGAAGCAGGCGGTGTAGGCGGTCATGAAGACGGGAAGCTTCTCGATATACTCATCCATGAAGAGGTTGGTGACTGGAACCTCAGCTGTCGGTGCCAGGTAGTAGTTATCGGTGCAGGCGTACAGGTCGTCCTTGAATTTAGGCAATTGACCAGTCCCGGTCATGGCCTTCTCGTTGATGAGTACGGGAGGCAGGACCTCCAGATATCCCTGTTTGGTATGAACGTCCAGCATGAAGTTGATAAGCGCCCGTTCCAGCTTCGCGCCCATTCCCATGTAAACCGTGAAGCCCTCGCCTGCGATCTTGGCAGCGCGCTCGAAGTCGAGAATGTCCAGCCTCTCGCCGATGTCCCAGTGAGACTGCGGCTCGAAATCAAACTGCCTGGGCTCACCAACTACCCTGATCACGGGGTTGTCATTCTCATCTTTCCCCAGGGGAGTCGTCTCAGAGGGAATATTGGGAATATTGAGGAGAATATCATTGATCTTGGATTCATAGCCGCGGATCTCCTCGTCGATCTCTTTGATGCGATTGGAGATGACGCGCATCTCTTCAACCTTTGAGGATGAATCCTGCTTTTGCTTCTTTTGCTCGGCGATCTCGCGTGATACGACATTGCGCTCATGCTTCAGCCGGTCACCCTCGATCAGGCACTGCCTCCAGGACTTGTCGTGCTCCAGAATGGCATCGATAAGCTCCGTTCCCATATTCCTGTTCTGGAGGGCCCGCCTCACAGTATCGGGGTCTTTGCGCACCATTTTTAGGTCCAACATATCAAGAATATCTATCCGGCCATCTCGCTAAAATAGATTTTGCCATTTCTCGATGGGCAAAGGTTAATCAATTCTCGCAAACCTTAGATCAAATAGCTTTCTATGAATGAATCCGGCGAATTTGAGGAAGGAACCTGCCAGGCGGAAAAGGGCAAAGCAGAGCGAAAAATCAGCCGCAGCAATCCAGAGAGCGGCCCTGCTGAAGAGAGTTTTCGTCTCGTTTCCGATTTTGCGCCCACCGGCTCGCAGCCCGCGGCCATCAAGGCGCTCGTTGACGGACTGCAGAAGGGCGGCGACAGATCGGGAAACGGCAAACCGTTCCAGACGCTGCTCGGCGTCACCGGCTCGGGCAAGACCTACACAGTGGCCAATGTAATTCAAGCGGTTCAGCGGCCCACCCTGGTCATCGCTCATAATAAAACGCTGGCCGCCCAGCTCTACAACGAGTTCAAGGAGTTCTTCCCGGAAAACCGCGTGGAATATTTCGTCTCTTACTATGACTATTACCAGCCGGAGTCATATCTGCCCGCCAAAGATCAGTATATCGAAAAGGACTCCCACATCAACCCCAAGATAGAGCAGATGAGGCTGGCGGCCACGGCGTCGCTGTCGTCCCGCAAGGATGTGATCGTCGTTGCCTCCGTCTCCTGCATCTATGGCCTGGGAAATCCTGAGAATTTCCAGAAGATGGGCTTTGAACTGAAGAAGGGCGAGCGCATCTCCAGAAAAGAGATACTGGGAAGGCTGGTCGACATACTTTTCGAGCGCAATGATCTGGATTTGGCACCGGGGCGCTTCCGGGCGAAGGGAGACACCATCGACCTTGTCCCCGGCTACTTCAACAACATCATCCGCATCGAATTATTCGGCGACGAGATCGACAGGATCACAGAGATCGACCGGCAGACCGGCCTATGTAAAGAGGACATGAACTATTTCTTCGTCTATCCGGCCAGGCACTACATCATCCCGGAGAGCGAGCAGAAGGCCGCCATCGAGACCATTCGGGCGGAGCTGGAGGAGCGGCTGCCCACGCTCGGAATGATCGAGGCCCACCGGCTCAAGCAGCGCACGCTGCACGACATGGAGATGATCCAGGAGACGGGCAGTTGCAAGGGCATCGAGAACTACTCCCGCCACTTCGACCGCCGCGCGCCGGGCGAGCCGCCTTACTGCCTGATCGACTACTTCCCGGACGACTTCTTGCTCGTCATCGACGAGAGCCATCAGACGCTGCCCCAGTTGCGGGCCATGTACCACGGCGACCTGTCCCGCAAAAGGAACCTGGTGGACTACGGCTTCCGGCTGCCCAGCGCTTACGACAACCGTCCGCTCAAGTTTGAAGAGTTCGAGCGCCACATGAAGAACGTTATATTCGTCTCGGCCACTCCCGGAGACTACGAGCTGGAGCATTCCGGCCCTCCCGTGGAGCAGATCATCCGGCCCACTGGCCTCCTCGATCCGCGCCTGGAGATCCGGCCCATCGACGGCCAGGTGCGCGATGTGATGCAGGAGATCCACAAGATTGTCGAGCGGGGCGATCGGGCGCTGATAACCACTCTCACCAAGCGGCTGGCGGAGGAGCTGACCGATTTCTTGAGCCGAAACCAGATCAAAGCCCGCTACCTGCACTCGGAGATCGAGGCGCTGGAGAGGACGGAGATCATCCGCGAACTGCGTTTGGGAAAGTTCGATGTGCTGGTGGGAATCAATCTGCTGCGCGAGGGGCTGGACATTCCCGAAGTAGGATTCATCGGCATTCTCGATGCGGATAAGGAGGGCTTCCTGCGGGACGAGCGCAGCCTGATCCAGACCATCGGCAGAGCTTCCCGAAATGCCAATTCGGTGGTGGTCCTCTATGCCGACAGGATCACAGGCTCCATTCAAAAGGCCGTTGAAAAAACCGAGAAGAGAAGGGCGCTGCAAATAGCCTACAATCAGGAGCACGGCATCACGCCCAAGACCATTAAGAAACCCATTCGAGAGAAAGTGGTCGAGATCACCGACACCAGACATATTCCCGCTTCCGAAATCCCCAATTTGATCATCCAGCTTGATGCGGAGATGAGAGAAGCCGCAGAAAGGCTGGAGTTTGAGAAGGCGATTCAACTGCGCGATGCGATCAAGAGGCTGGAAAAAGAGACGAAGCCAGGAATCGGCATGTGAC
>JAJRAT010000166.1 GCA_028682845.1 Methanothrix sp.
ATATCTAGGAATTGAACAAGATTTCTCAACAGTCTTAAATGTATATTCAAGTGAGGCACTTGATCCACATGTCAATAGGGAACGGTTTAGGGAGGGATTGTGGTCTTAACCGAAGACGCATGTGCCGTCTTCTGTTTGCATTCTCAGTTCGCACATTTGGGCCGTGCCGGCTTCGAGAAGCTTTTTGCGGAAGGTGTAGTAGATGTCGAGGTCGTCCTTGACGATGAAGCGGGTCAGGGGTCGATTTACCAAATGGCTTCTTTCAATTCCAATCCAAGTAGAAAAGGTAAGATTGACCTCCCGGATCAGGCCATTTTCGGTGATGGTGAGATAACCTACAGGAGCGAGGTTATAGAAATCAAAGTACCGGCGGTTAGAGGCTTCGAGTCTCCCTTGCGCACGTCGGAGTTCCTCATTTTGCGTCTCCAGCTCGATTTGGTGCACCTGCAGCTCTTGGAGCAGGCGCTTGACTTCCGGTTCCATTTTGCCCAGATTGGATGCATCCAGGGATTTTTCGTTGAAGCCATTCATAGTTGATCCGATAAACTCTCGGCCAATTTTCTTTTAGTATTATTCATCATCGGAAAGCCGATCAGCGTCAAATTATGGTGAGGTTTCAGTCGATATCATGGTAGAATCGATGCCATGAGACGTGGTGTCACATCTATGCTGTGAAAATTGTCTCGGCCATCAAATCTTATTTCCAAAAATGTGTTATAAATCTGCATGTACTTTAATTTTTTGGTAAGCTCATTGTTTTGACGACTTTGATCAAAGAATATTTATAAAATGTGGACTCAAACGTCGTCTGCAGATAGAAATCCCGGCATCAGATCCACACAGGATTGAATGTGCCTGCACTTTCAAGATTTTCGATCTATGCAGTGAATTCTTACGGGTCCCATATCTACATCCCGGCATTTTATGACTTTGATCTCCGATAGCCTGTGCCGAATAGCGTCCCCCTAAAGTCCGATTCATTGAGGAAAACACCCGAATCAATCAGTTCACGGACCTGTCTGGCAACAGCAGGCGCGGTTTGAGCCGATGGAAACAAATTCCAGTCCGACGGCAACTTTATCCGGTGCGCCCATATCAGCCGACGATAGCGAATCAATTGTCAAATATATGTCACGGTCTCCATCTTTTCTGCACCTTGACGAACTCCGCACCGAAGAGGAAGATCTGCGCCGAGTAGTAGATCCAGAAGAGCAAGACCACCAGGGAGCCCGCTGCGCCGTAGGCCGAGCCGAGATTGACTATGCTGACATACGTCTCTATCACGAAGTTCCCAATCACGAATAATAAGGAAGCCAGCGCGGAACCGAAGATTACATCCTTCCAATCCAGCTTTATCCCGGATAGTGTTTTGTATGTGACGGCAAAGAGCGCCGTCACGAAGACGAATGAGATGGACAGCGTGATTATGCGCAGGAGTCCCAGGTGGATGGGCAGCAAATCTTCTATCTGTCTGGCGATGGGAATGATGAACGCCGTGACGAGAGATGTCGCCAAAAGCATGAGCGCAACAGTGCCGATGAGAAGGAAGGATACCAGGTAGGAGGCGATGGTATCCAGTAGCGGCGTATCCTCATCCGGCAGCTTCCAGATTATTTTAAAGGATCTCTTGATCTGTACGAAAAGCCCGGCACTGCCCACAAGCATGGTGAGAATGCTCAGCACCGTGAAGCTTGCCGATGCCGCTTGATCGCTGGCCCGGTCGATGATCTCGCTTGCCGCCTTCGGCGCTTGATTGGCGGCCAAATTTTGGGCCTGGTCAACAATTTCGCTGCCGAATATATTAATGCTAAAAAATGAATTCAACAATATAGTGACTACTATGAATAGCGGCACCAGGGAGAATACGCCAAAGTAGGCAAGAGCTGCGGCGAGAAATGAAGCTTCGTCCTTCAGCCACTCCGAAACGGCCTTCCATAGGAGCTTAGCAATTAGCTCAAAGTACTTAAAAGACAACACGCCACCCGCTTTATCGCGACTTATTAGATTCGCAAAAAAAAATCGACTCAATAAAAGAACTGAAGAGATCCCTCTTAAGATCCCTTCAGATCCTCTCTTTGCGTGATGTTCTTGATCTCCTGCTTCAGATCCTCGGGCAGCCCCTTGATCTCCACATCCAAAAAGCCGCGCACAATGACGCTGGTGGCCTCTTCCGAGTTCAGGCCGCGAGACATGAGATACTCCAGCTCTTCTTCGGAGATGCGGCCCACGGCGGCCTCATGGGACATGTCGAGGTCCCGGCTCTGGCCGTCCAGTTCTGGGATGGAATAGATGCGGCCCTTGTCGGAAAGCAGCAGCCCGACGCACTCCAGGTGCGCCCGCGCGCCGGGAACCCGTCCGGTCATGCGGCCTCTGGCAATGACCTCGCCGCCCACGGAAACCACGCGAGAGATGGACTCGGCGCTGGTCTCGGGCGCGTTGAGGTTGACGTTGCTTCCCACATCGATATTGCCCATCGTCGAGTAGATGACGGTGTTGAAGCTGGCCACTGCCCCCCGACCGGCAAGCGTGGCCGTGGGGAAGGTCTGGATGGTCTTGACGGGGCGCAGCAGGATGTAGTTGTTGGAGAGCGACCCGCCTTCGGCGATGGTGATTCCCGTTCTCGGTCTGACCTCCACCTCTTTGCCCCAGCTATGCACCATGGTGAAGCTCACCTTGGCGTCTTTTTGGATGAAGAACTCCGAGACGCCGATATGCAGTCCGCGCTGAACGTGTGCGGGCGTGGTGCAGCCGGTGATGACGTGCAGCTCCGAGCCTTCCTCGGCGATGATGATGTTGTGCACGCGCTGGTTCAGGTTTGTAGAACCGAGGTACAGGCAACTCTTCACCGGGAAGACGGTCTTCATGCCCTTCTTGGCGCGGATGAAGTAGCCCGCCGGAGGCGAAGCCGCCACATCGGCGGTGTACTTGTCGGCATCAGGAGCGACGAGCTTCCACCAGTAATCCTTCAGGCCGTCGTACTTCTCCAGGGCGGAGGCGATGTCCATGATCTCGACTCCCTCGTAAAGCGACTTGGCCACCACCGGCGTCTGGTCCATCTGAACGTATGCGCCGGACGACTCGCCGTCAAGCTTTACGCCGACATCGAGGGCGGCCTTCTTCACATCGCTTGGAAGGTCTCCGGCATTTTCGACGACGGTCTGTGGCTTGGCCTCGGACTCGTAGCTTTGCATATCCACATCCGTGCCGTAGAGAGACTTCTTCCCCCTGGCCTGCCGCGCTTTTTCCTCTATGCTGGACATAGACATGCTGCACACCCCTCATATCCGCTTTTTTTGATCTGGCTTAAAATCTCAGCCGGGTTGCCGCTGCAGACGATGGAACCGCCCAGCATCACATGAGCCCGGTCGGCCTTCATGTACTCCAGGATGTGGCCGAAGTGGGTGATGATGATCCCCGACTTGGTCCGGGCGCTGGGACGCAGGTCTTTTTGGGTTAAGGTATTGATGGCCTCACCGATGAGCTTGATGTTCTCCAGATCGACTCCGGAATCCGGCTCGTCCAGCATAACGAAATCAGGCTGCTGGGCCAGGAGCTGAACCATCTCGGATCGCTTAACCTCGCCCCCGGAAAAGCCGCGGTTGACGTCCCGCTCCGCGAAGGCGCTAAAGTCCATCTTCTTCAGTATTTCTTGGGCATCCGCCTTGGGATTGATGATCTTGATGAGATCCTTGAGCCGCAGGCCGCGGATGGCCGGAGGCCGCTGGAAGGCCATGCCGATGCCAAGCCTGGCGCGCTCGTCCATGGACATGTGCGTGATATCCTTTCCCTTGAATACGATGCGTCCTTCTTCGACAGTGTACCTGGGAATACCGGCAATGACATTGAGTAGCGTCGTCTTGCCGGTTCCATTGGGCCCGAAGAGCGCATGGGTCTCGCCCTGGCCGATCTTTAAGTTGAAGTTTTTCAAAACCTGTTTGTTGCCGATGCTGACCGATAGATCAACGATCTCCAGCAGATGCACCACCTCCAGTTCGATAATCTATCTTGAGCCTATGGAATATAATATCCTTTTCAGTAATTGCGCTGTTATCCTTCTTTTAGCGGAAAGTGCAAATACCGATGAATGCCGATTATCTATCATGATCCGGGGCAGGGCATGGATTTTCGGCGATGATGTTGACACTGATGTGATAATACCGGGCAGGTACCTGCGCACCAAGGACACCAGGCTCTGGGCGGAGCATGTCATGGAAGGTCTGAATCCGCAGTTTGCCTCCCTCGTTCGCAAGGGCGATGTCGTGGTGGCGGGCCGCAATTTCGGCAGCGGCTCCTCGCGAGAGCAAGCGCCGCGGGCGCTGTTGGAGGCGGGCGTGGCGGCGGTGGTGGCCAAGTCCTTCGCTCGCATATTTTATCGCAATGCCATCAACGTGGGCCTGCCGCTGGTGGAGGCCGATGTGGAATGCCGGGAGGGCGATGAGGTCGAGGTGGATTTGGCAGGCGGAACGGTTCTGGTCGGCGACAGAAGGTTTCAGGGAACGAAGCTGCCCGATTTTCTCATGCAGATATTGCAGGATGGCGGCCTGGTGGCCCATCGCAGAAAAGAGAAAGGTCCGGTTTGATTTTGCGATCTCAATATGGCTCGAGCCAATTTGACTTAATTTGGCTCGATTGGGTCGAGAGAATTTAGTTTGGCTGACATAAGTTCAGTTTTGACTTGATCCAGGGCTTGATTTGGCATGATATTTCCGGAAGACTACAAGTTTGTGGGCATAAAGGATGAGGAGCGGCGGGGCGACCCCATCTACTTTTCCACGCAGTTCCTCATCAGCCGGGACGGGCCCCGGCTCTATCAGGTGCAGAGCAGCGGCTCGGGATTTATGAGGCAGGTTGAGGGCCTGGAGTGCCTGGCCTCCGGGTCCGAGATCTTCTTCTATCCCGAGAAGGTGGACACCCGCAACCGCGCCCTGTTGATCGAGCTTGCGGCTGAGGTCTGCCGAAATGCAGGAGCGAACACGGTCGTCTTCTGGGGACCGGACGAGCACATCACCTTTGTCAAAGATCCCGATCCCGGCCAGATACTAACAGTTGAGGTTCTGGATGTCTCGCCACCTGACCCGCCCTGGCTGGTGCATGTATTAAGAAGGCTGGAAGAGTGCAGCGTGCTGGGAGATTTGACCGTCCGATTTGTGCCGCGCGTTTTGGATTTGCGCTGCTTTGAAGGCGACGAGACTTATTTTCCCTGCCGGGCGTCGGGCCTTGGTCGCTCTCTCGACTCGGACAAGGTAGTTCACGAAAGGCCGAAGGTTGTAGGCTGCGAGGTCTCACGAGAGATCTTCCTGGCAGGCAATCCCGGCAAGGATTACGAGTTTGTGAATGTTTGTCCCCTCAAGAGCAGCCTGGAAATATTCGAGCCGACGGGGCCCTTCATCACCCGCTGCTGCAAGTCCGAGCGGCGCGGCATAGTTCGCAAAAACGGACAATTGGGCATCGTGGTGCATTGGGGTGACGGACCCTGGAAGATCGC
>JAJRAT010000132.1 GCA_028682845.1 Methanothrix sp.
GCTACACCGCGCACAACAAAGAGGTCAACTTTGCCTGGAAGATCTTCGCCGACAAGGTGAATACCGAGCTGGTGGGCGCTTTCGGCAACTTCCTCAACCGGGCCCTGACCTTCACGGTGAAGAATTTTGACGGAAGGGTTCCCGGGGGCGAGATCGATCCGGAGGTTATGACACGGATCGAGCAGACCCAAAAGGAGGTCATCTCCGCTCTGGAAGAGTACGAGTTCAAGAAGGCTGCAGACAGTGTGATGAGCCTGGCCGACTTTGGGAACATCTACTTCCAGAGCCGTGAGCCCTGGAAGCTGGTCAAGAGCGATCGGGCGGGCGCAGGACGGGTGCTGAGGACATGCCTGCAGATCGCCAAAGCCCTGGTGGTTCTCATGGAGCCGGTCATGCCTGAGAAGATGGAATCAGCCTGGAAGCAGCTCGGGCTGGATGGCCGGGTCGGAGCGGTGCAGTTCTCCGAGGCTCTGGTGCCCCTGGCCGAGGGCGGGCTTCTGGGCAAGCCCGAGATCCTATTCACACGCATGGAAGAGCCAACGGTGAAAGAGCTGGACAGGATCTTCCGGGAGAGGATAGAACTGGCGGAGGCCAAGGCCAAAGGAAAGATCGTAGTGAAAAAAGGACAGATTTCTTTCGAGGAGTTCGGGGCTCTGGACCTGCGGGTGGGAGAGATCAAAGAGGCGGGCCACATCAAGGGCTCGGACAAACTCCTCAAACTCATGGTTGATGTCGGAGGCGAGACGCGCCAGGTGGTAGCGGGCATTGCCCTAAGCTACAAGCCCGAGGAGCTGGTGGGCACTCAGGTCGTGGTCCTGACCAACCTGAAGCCTGCCAAGCTCTTCGGCATCGAGTCGCAGGCCATGCTCTTGGCGGCGGATACTGCCGGAAAGGCCGTGCTGCTGCGACCGCGTGAATTAGTGGAAACGGGAACTAAGATTAGATAGGAGGATAACTGTGTTGCTCCAGATTGAAAATCTGTCCAAAACTTACAGGTTGAAGGACAGGGATATTGTAGCTCTTAAAAATGTCAGCTTCTCAACCAGGCCGGGTGAGATTTTAGGGCTGGTGGGAAAGAGCGGGGGAGGCAAGAGCACCCTGATGAAGATCCTGCGAGGCATGGAGAGCTTTGATTCTGGAAAGATCGTCATGGACTCAGTCACCATCACGCCGGATTCCGATGATGCGGTTGTCAGGGCGCAGCTTGCAGTCACGGCCATTCACCTGCAAAGGGACTTCGCCCTCTGGACGGAGACCGCGCTTAGAAACGTAGTGCGCCGGGTTCATTCCCGCAAGACGGGCTTCGAGGTCTTGCCCATACCGGAGAATGCGGACTACGATGAGGTGTACAAAGAGGCCATGTACTACCTGCGGCTGGTGGGCCTGGAGGACAAGGCGAATCATCTGGCCACCATCCTCAGCGGCGGCGAGAAGCAGAGGCTGCTTATAGCCAGGCAACTGGCGAAAAAGCCCAAGATCCTTCTTCTGGATGAGCCGGCCACAATGGCCTGTCCGTCCACCAAACAGGAAGTGCTGGACGCCATCAAGAACGTAAACAAAGAGCTGGACCTGACCATAATCGTGGTGTCTCACCTGCCCGAAATTCACGAGTATCTGGCGGACCGGCTGATCTGGCTGGAGAAGGGAGAGATCGTCGCCGACGGGAAGCCGAGAGCAATCCTGGACCGGTTCATGGCAGGTATCGGAAAGATGGAACCTCTGGCACTAAGGCCAGATCCCCAGCCGCTGATTCGGGTAAGGGGCGTATCCAAGCGCGGTTGCCAGATTTGCACCGGAGAAGTCCTGAATGTCCTGAAGATGGAGAACCTCAACTTCGACGTAAATGAGGGTGAGATCACCTCCTTTATCGGAAACAGCGGCGGAGGAAAGACCACTCTTCTAAAAATCATGCAGGGCGTCAAGCTGCCGGACGAAGGAATTGTGTATTACCGGTACGGCGACAAATGGGTGGATATGATGACCTACTCGCCCGACAGAATGAATGTGCGCCGGACTTTAGGCATCATGTACCAGGAGTTCGCCCTTTACGCCGGAGAGACCATTATCGATCAGATCGCCTACCAAATGGGCATCAAGGGCAATGATGTGATTGAAAATGCCCGGGCGATGGCTGAGGAGCTGGGCATCAGCGACAAGGTGCTGGATGTCATCTATGCATTGACGGATATGTCGGAAGAGGATGCCAAAGCCGCCTTTGAGGCTCTGGGACTGACCAGGGATGTATTCAAGGATTTATTCCCACGCTTCCCCATGACCGAGGCTCGCAAGTTTGCCGAGCCGATCTTCGAGCTGATGTCCCTTGACCCCGAGGTCATGTGGAAGCTGCCGGAGCAGTTGAGCGGCGGAGAGCGCGTGAGGGCATCTTTGGCCATACTCCTGGCAGCCAGGCCCAAGATTCTGATCCTGGACGAGCCCTTTGGGGATATCGATCCCATTACTCTGCGTGAGGTCTCCAATGCCATTAAGAAGATCAATGCCAAATTCGACACCACTATAATTCTGGTGAGCCATCATGTCGATTTTGTCAAGGAGATCTCTCACCGGGCGATTCTCATTGAAAACGGGGCCATTGCTGCGGATGGAGATCCGATTGAGGTCTGCAATGCTTATCTGGCCAGTTGCCATGCGCCTTATTTGAAGTACATGGAAGAAAGATATGCTATCCACGGATGACCGGTAAATGGAAGCGGATTTAGAAGAAATTTATAGTCAGGTGGCAAGCCAAGTCACGCCCGACGAGTTCCTTTCCAGGGTGGAAGAGAAGGTAGTCCTGATGGCGGGCCTGTGCGATCGCAGGACCGCCGGAATGCTTGTCGCGCGAGACCTGGGTGCCTCAGAGGTGCTGACCAAGATCGGAAGCATCAGACCGGAGATGGGGAACGTCACATTTGTCGGCAAGGTGATGAGCGTCTCCGAGATTCGCGAGTTTCCGCGTTCGGACGGATCACTGGGCCGCGTGGCCAATCTGATGCTGGCCGATGAGACGGGAACGGTGCGCGTGGCCCTCTGGGACGAGACCGCGGAGCTGGTGCGCTCCGGCGATCTGAAGGTCGAACAATGCCTCAAGATCCGGGGCCTGGCCAAAGAGGGATACGCCGGGACCGAGGTGAGCCTGGGGCGCAGCGGCGGCATCGAAGAGGTGGATCTGGACATAAAACCGCGCGCCGAGCCCTACAAGATCTCCGAGATAAAGAGGGATATGAGCGAGGTGAGCCTGCGGGCCGTGGTGGTGGACCCGGGCGAGGCCCGCGAGTTCGTGCGCAAAGACGGAAACAAGGGCCTCGTCAGAACCGTGCTCCTGGGAGATGAGACAGGCAAGATCAATCTCACCCTCTGGAACGAGCAGGCCAGGATGGCCCTCACGAAAGGAGAGACCGTGGAGGTCGTCAACGGCTCATCGCGCGAGAGGTACGGCTCAATCGAGATTCAGACCGGCAGCTACACGGTGGTGCGAAAGAGCAGCGATGCCGTCAGCTTCTCGGAGAAGATGACCCAAATCTCGGACCTGAAGCCGGGTGCGCTCGTAAGTGTCGCGGGATTTGTTACAGGTCTTGGAGAAGTGCGCGAGTTTCAAAGGGATGACGGAAAGGTGGGGCGTGTGGCCAATATCTACGTCTCCGACGCCACGGGTCGCATCAAGGTGGCTCTGTGGGGGGACCACGTGCAGCTCTTGCAGGGCCTGGATATCGGATACAAGGCAGAGATAATCGATGCTATGGCCAAGAGCGGCTGGAATGATGAATTGGAACTCTCCTGCGGATGGCGTACCAGGATTACTTTCGCCCCGCCTGAGTAAATGAGTTAAAGAAGATATGCGCACTAATATCCGAGGAAAAACCAAGATGGCTACAAAATTACTGGAAGATTTGCCAGGCGTGGGTCCGGCCACTGCCGAGAAACTGCGCGAGGCAGGCTTCAATTCCGTCGAGGCAATAGCCGTTGCGTCTCCCGGCGAGCTGGTGGCTGCGGCTGAAGTCGGCGAGGCTACCGCCTCCAAGATCATTGCCGGTGCCAGAGAGGCTGCGGACGTGGGCGGCTTTGAGACCGGCGACCGCATATTAGAGCGCCGCAAGATGGTTGGAAAGATCAATACGGGCAGCAAGAGCCTAAACGAACTCCTGGGTGGCGGCATGGAGACGCAGTCCATCGTGGAGCTTTACGGCGAGTTCGGCTCCGGCAAGACCCAGGTGGCCCATCAGATGGCCATAAATGTTCAACTGCCGCTGGAGATGGGCGGCTTGAACGGCTCCGTCATCATCATCGATACCGAGAACACCTTCCGGCCTGAGCGCATCGACCAGATGGTGCACGGCCTGCCGCCCGGGCCCGACGGCCAGACCTGGGAGACGGCAGACTTCTTAAAACACATCAGCGTGGCCCGTGCCTTCAACTCCAACCATCAGATCCTGTTGGCGGAGAGTGCTATGGATCTGGCTGATAAGATGAAGGATTCCGGGAAGCCGGTTCGCCTTATCATAGTGGATTCCGTGACGGCTCACTTCCGGGCGGAGTACGTCGGGCGCGGAACACTGGCCAACCGCCAGCAGAAGCTCAACAAGCATCTGCACGACTTAATGCGCTTCGGAGACCTGAACAACGCCCTGATCCTCGTGACTAACCAGGTCATGGCCAAGCCGGATACCTTCTTCGGAGACCCGACAAAACCCGTGGGCGGACACGTCCTGGGCCACACGGCCACCTTCCGGCTCTACCTGCGCAAGTCCAAGGGCGAGAAGCGCATCGCCCGGCTGGTGGACTCACCCAATCTGCCGGACGGCGAGGCAGTGTTCTCCGTGACTACAGATGGCTTGAAGGATTGAGGCCGGCCAGACGCAAATTTAAGAATTGAAATCTCGTATCCAGATCGAGATCGCAATATGAAGCCGCCCGGAAAGGCTTGCCGGGCAGCATAAAAATGATTTCGAGAATCTCAGCAGCAGATTTGTGCACTTTTCTTCAGTTGTTTCTGAGATTTTTATTCATTCATTCTCTTGCGCCATATCTCGACCGCCGATAATTGCTGAGGTCTCCTTTTGAACACACCATTCGGATTCAATATTACGCCATTTGGATTCAATATTCTGGATTCATCATTTGATGCATCTTAGGATACTCCCTTTGGACATTCCTTTTGGGATAATGTCCATTGAGGTGAAAGTACTTTTTCCCATCTCAATTTTGTCCTTTTTTTCAATTTTCGCTATTTGTTTCAATTCCAAAAACGGAATAAGCAAATAATTCTTATTATTGTTAATCTCCTGCGATTTTAGCCGCCGGATTTATACACACGAGGGATATTGTAACCCAATGCCCACGATTAAGAGTTGACAGAAAACTGCCATCATGGGAGATGGGAAAATCGCTCTCTCATCTCCCGGGGCCCCTCCAGGACCAAAAAGCTGTGTTTGCGTGGGCCAACGGTCTAACTTGCTAATTTGTTAATAACGAAATGGAGA
>JAJRAT010000177.1 GCA_028682845.1 Methanothrix sp.
ACGGCTCTGGGCCTCGGCCCTGCGCCAAACAAGCAGATGGACAAAGTGACAGGCAAGCTCAAGCTCGTCTGAACGGGATTGGCAAAAATGCTATTAGCGACTGATCAGGATCGGCAACTGGGCATGAACTATTATGTCACAGACACTCCAGGCTGCGGAGGCGTTATTCGCAGCAGCCCGGAGGACTTTCGGGTAGAGGAGGTCTATGAAGATCTCAATTACGAGGGCGGCAGATATCTGGTCCTGGAGGTCGAGAAGAAGGACTGGGACACTCACCACCTCATCCGGGAGATGTCACGACAGCTACGCATCAGCCAGAAGAGATTCGGCTGGGCGGGAACCAAGGACAAACGCGCGGTCACGAGCCAGCGCATCAGCATCATGAACCTGAAGGAGCAGGAGTTGGAACGGCTTACCCTTCCCGATCTGAATATAAAAGTGCTGGGCAGGACCAACCGTTCCGTCGGCCTGGGGGACCTCATCGGAAACAGGTTTGTAGTCACCATTCGCAGTCTGGCCTGTTCCGACGCAGCGAGCCGATTTGCTGCCGTCACCGAGCAGATCCTGCGCTGCAAAGGAGTGCCCAATTACTTCGGGGTGCAGCGCTTTGGGGACACAAGGCCTGTGACCCACAAGGTCGGCGAAGCCATTGTTCGCGGCGATCTTGAGAAGGCGGTCTTCACATATCTCGCCCTGCCTTTTCCCGGCGAGCCGGACAGGACGAGAGCGGCGCGCGAGCGGCTCTGGGATAATCGTGATATCCATTCCGCCCTGAAGGAATTTCCCGAATACCTGCGCTACGAGCTGGCCATGCTCAACTATCTGGTCGAATATCCTGGAGATTACGCTCATGCCTTCGATGTGCTCTCGGTCAACCTGAAGCGCCTCTTCGTTCATGCCTATCAGTCTTATCTCTTCAACGAGATCCTCAGCCGCAGAATTGCAGCCGGTCTCCCGCTAGATCGGGCTGTGGAGGGCGATATTGTCTGCTTCTCCAAAGGCGATCAGCCGGACATCGACCGGCTCCAGGCAGTGACCGGCGAGAACCTCGGCGCAGTCAACCGCCTGGCGGAGCGGGGCCGCTCGTTCGTAACGCTCCCGCTCATCGGGTTTGAGACCCGTCTCGCTTCTGGAAAAGAAGGCGAATTCGAAGAGGCAGTGCTCTTGGAGCAGAACATTGGCAAGGATGATTTTCGCATCGCTGCTAATCCCGATCTCGGGTCTCGGGGAGCCAGGCGTGCCGCACTTTTGAAGGTCTCGCCCAATATCGAAGTGGAAGGAGACAGTGCACGCCTTGAGTTTTTCCTGCCCAAGGGAAGCTATGCCACTGTGCTTTTGCGAGAGTACACCAAAGGTGCTAATGCTGTTGCTATTTCAGATATGAATAAGCCGGAGGATTTGGAAACGTGCAACTAGAACTGGATGATCCATACGTGGTGGTTTACAAGCAGATCCATGCCGTGGTTGACGATGAGGGGAAACAGGTCGAGCTTCTGGAGCACTCCAATTGCTATGGCGGATCGGCCTGGGCTTTGTATCATTACTCTAAGGGACCGCTCATCACCAGCGCCCGCAACATCGGAAACTGGTTCCGCTACATGATCAGGCCTGGCAAGGTCGATCTGGATCTCATCTCTTCCAAGAAATCCGCGGGCATCGAATCAGTGCTGGTAAAGGGCGACGAGGTCGAGGTGACTTATGCCGGCCTTGGCGGCGGCGGCGTGGGAGCGACCTTATCGAGGGCAAAGGCGGGAGACGTGCTTCGCTACGAGGTCTCCGAATGCGGCGGCGGCAGAGTTGCTCGGGGAACGCTTGTACTGCCGAGAAGAGAGCGCCTGATCATCGGAGTGGACGATACCGATTCCAAGACGACGGGGGCCACCTGGACGCTCATTCATAACATCGCCGGCAAGGTCGACCGACCGGAAGCCCGCTACATTTCTCATTCCCTGGTGCAGCTCTTCCCCGTTCCCACCAAGACCCAGAACTGCGTCTCCACCGCGGTTGAATTTGCCTGCCTTCCCGGCAGGGCCGAAGGAATGCTGGCCGATTTCAAGGCGCTGCTCCGGAAATACTCCGTCTCGGACCAAACCGGCATGGCAGCCTTCAGGGATTTTGATCCGTCCTGCCTGATGGCTTATGCCGAGCGGTGCAAGCACGAGCGGGTTCGCTATGAAGATGCACTGGATGCCGCCAGGGAGAACGGTGTGCAGATCCTCATGAACGGCCAGGGATTGATCGGTGCCCTGGCTGCTCTGCCGTTCTGCGCTCAGCCGGACAAGTCGGTGGTGCCCGGGATTTTATGAATGGCATTGATGCGGCAAAATTAGCGGCCCAGGATGCCGGTGTGGCAGTCAGGACTTACGTTCCCGGCTATCCCATAACCGAGCTGGCCAAAGCCCTGGACGCGGAGATTTCGGTCAACGAGAAGGTTGCCCTGGAGATTGCTCTGGGGGCCTCAGCCACAGGTGTGCGTTCGCTGGTGCTGGTCAAGCAGATGGGAATGAACTTGCTCGCCGACCCGCTGGTGATTTCGGCCACGCACACCATCGGCTCGGGCGTGGTGATCATCGCCGGAGACGACCTGGGACCGATCGGCTCTCAAGCGGAGATGGACAGCCGGGCCTTCGGTCCGCTGGCCGGGCTGCCCGTGCTCGATCCCAGGAACCCGGCCCTTCTGCACGCCGGCATCCTTGAAGCCTACAACATATCGGAGTGGCTGAGAGTTCCGGTCATCGTTCGGGTGACACCCCGCCTGCTGGCCGCCGAGTCAGCCGCGATTTTGCCGTTGCCTTTCCCGGGTTCCGGCCAGCAGTTCGAGAGGGACGGCTGGGAGCTGACGATGCGCGGTCGACATCAGAGGCACCGGGACAGGATCATGTCTTTCGCCGCAGAGGCTTCCGAGTCCACCCGCTCAAATCGCCTGGAGATCAGCGGCAACGTGGGCATTATCGCCAGCGGCTACCCTGCAACTTTGGCCGAGGGCCTGGGAGTGTCCACGCTTGCCGCGGGCTATGCCCATCCCCTGCCCTGGATGCAGATGCGCAGATTCATCGACGGCCACCGCTACATTTTGGTGGCCGAGGAGCCGGGGCCGTTCATCGAGTCGCAGCTTCGCGCTAATCCCAGGGTGCGGGGAAAGCTGACCGGTCACCTGCCTTTCGGGCCGCTGCAGAGATCGGACATCATCCGGGCGCTGGAAGGCCTTGACAAAAAAGCGGAAAACGTGCCGCAAGACTACGAGACGGCAGAAGAGCGCGGCTACTCCGGAGTATGCCCCGACTGCCCGTTCATCCCTCTCTTCCGAGCTTTGGCAAAGCTGGACGTGCCCGTGGCCGGAGACGCCGGCTGCGCCATCCGCACCACCCGCGAGCCGTATGAGTCGGTGGACGTGGTCTACGGCCTCGGCTCCTCCATCGCCGTCGCTTCAGGCTTTGCAAAGAAGGGCGTGGCGGTGGTGGGCGATTATGCGCTGGCCCATTCAGGTTTGCAGGGCTTGATCAACGCCGTTTGGCAGAAGCGCGAGGTTCTGGTGGTGATGCTCAAGAATGATATGGCTGCCATGACGGGCGGCCAGGCGGTGCCGGATCTGACGGAGCTGCTGGAGAGAATTGCGCCCACGCGCTTAATCGATCTTTCGATCCCGGAAGAGGAGATGGAAAAAGTGCTGAGGGATGAGCTGGCAGGACCCTGTATCTCTGTTTTGGTGGTCCCTGGCAAATGCACAAAGCACGCCGGAGTCTGAGGATATTTAAGTTAATATTATTGTTACTACTATTTTACGCCCGTAATCATAAAAGTCCTGCCCCAGTGCCCATTTTTTAGGTAATCAAGATTTGTAAGCGACTTCCTGTAGATATCTTCCAGAACATGAATCTTCTCAAAGCCGGCCCTTTCCAGGAGCCGAACATCGGCTTGGGGCCTCCTGGCAACAGTGGACCACAGGCTTTCTTTGATCTCCGAATTCATGCTCGAGTATCGAGGAATCCTCCTTTCCGTCAGCATTATCAGCGGCGTGGATAGGAACTGCCACAGCTTTATCTTCAAAGGCGAATCGTCATGGTCATACCAGGTCCCGTCAATGACCAGAACCTTCCCGCCCGGCCTCAGGACCCGCTTCCATTCGATCATGGCCTTGTCGGGATGGGGCAGATTCCACAGGACAAATCTGCAGACGACCGCATCAAATGACCCGTCCATAAAGGGCAAATTCTCAGCATCTCCCTGGACAAAAACCAGTGGTTGTTTGGACCTTTTGGCATTGATGCCGGCCCTTTCCAGCATCTCACGGGATGGATCGATGCCGGTCACTTGATTGCCCAGGCTGGACAGGATTGTGGCCACAATACCCGGTCCGGTGCCGACATCCAGAATCTTCATTTCAGCGCTCGTCATTTTTGCATCTTTCAATTCAGCGCCGTTCATTTTCACGCTTCCGAGGCCCTGCGAGAAGATCCTTTTCCATTCACGATTCTCGCGAGGAGAATATAGTATGTTCCTGACATTCTCATCATAGTCGACGGCCCGCCGGTCCCAATAGCCTCTGATCTTATCCTTCATGCCCATCCTTCCGGTTGCACTTGATCATTCTTCCGATTTCTCTTGACCATTCATTCGTAATAATTGAATTGCGATTCATATTATTAACTCCTTCCAAGCTCATAATTTTTAAGATTTTTATTGTATAATTTTTGAATTTCTAAAATTAATCACATCGCTGCAAATTTATTAACAAAATATCAAATAATCAAATAATAATCTAATATGTTATCATACTAAAATCTAAAAAGTTATTAATACTTGCATCTATAATTCGCCTGCCCAATTGAACAAAAGAGGTGACCGGAATGAGAGCAGCGAATTATATCCTCACAGCTATGTTATTGCTGTCGATCATCATGATCACGTCCGCCCAAGATTTCACTTTGGATATCTTCGGAAATGCGAATATGGATGATCTGATTGATGACAGAGACATCGCCTATGTCGAAGGCATTTTGAATGGCGCAAATAAGCAGACGAATCTGACAGATGCCGACCAGAACGGAAAGGTCGATCAGGATGATATCGCCAGAATCAAGCAGATCATCGACGGAACAGAATCCGAGCTTTACTACATCGATGCCAGAGGAGAAACGGCAAAGGTCAAACATCCCCTCAAGAAAATAATAATCGCATACGATAACACGGCTGAGATCATCCGCATCCTTGGAGCGGAAGACCGGGTCATCGGAGTTGATTCCGGATCATCCGCCGGTGCTATTTTAAAGTATCCCACTTAGTGATTGTAACGAAATAACTTAAGTGAATAAATACGCGAACATGGACTTTGAATGCCTTAATGATATCGATATCATTCAAACAAAACGCATATTTTGTCTTAGGTTATTTCAGTACAA
>JAJRAT010000101.1 GCA_028682845.1 Methanothrix sp.
CAATCCTCTTCATGATCTTCTCCGTCAGCTCCTCGTCCAGCCAGGGGTGGGGTGAGAATCCGCCCATGCCGCCTGTGTTGGGATTGTTGTCGAGGCACGGATTTTTGGAGAGCTTGTTGAAGAGCCGGACGGCCACGCCCTCGTCTGCGGCAAAGGCCTGCTTGTAGTCCAGGGCCGACTGCAGCGGCAGGACCGTCTCGCCGTCGCTCAGGGCGAAGAACATCAACTCGCGCCCTTCCAGTTTCTCCTCGATCTCGATCCGCTTTCCCGCCGCCCCAAAGAGCCTGGGCTCGACCATGATGCGGTCAATGGTGGACAGTGCCTCATCCGGCGAGCCGCAGACCACGGAACCTTTTCCGGCGGCCAGGCCGTCCGCCTTGATCACCAATCCCTTCCCGGGGTTCTCGGTGCAGTACTGGCGCGCATACTCGCGGGCCCCGGCAGGATCTTCGAAGTTCCGGCAGGGCGGCACGGGAACCCTCAGGCTCTTGAGCAGGTCTTTGGTGTAGCATTTGCTGCCCTCCAGGATCGCGGCTTCCCTCTTCGGGCCGAGGATGCGCTGCCCCTCCTCCGAGAAGACGTTGACCATGCCGTCGGACAGATAGCCCTCCGGACCCACGAAGGTCAGGTCGATCTTTTCCCGCTTTACAAAATTTAGCAGTTCGGGGATGGACTTCAGCGGCTTGCCGTTCTCTGCAGCGATGCGGCATTTGTCCATCATCTCGCTGCCTGCGTTGCCGGGAGCGACGAAAACGGACAATACGCTCTCGCTCCGGGCAAAGGCATGAGCTATGGCATTTCCTCTGCCTCCCGAATCTACCACCAGTACTCTCTTGCCGGACATTAAATTCCCTTAAAGACAACAGCCCTACATAAGCATATTTCCGCAAGGCGGGCGAAATTCGTCCTCGCAGATTCTGCCGCTTGCCGGAGCTTGCATTCCGATAGGTTAGTTATATAAAACTCTAGGTCGAGGCTTGTTCATAAAACTTCATAATCACTCGCTCCGACGGACCGGACGTGCGCATTTTGTGCCTATAGATCACGATTCCATGTTGGTCCAAGGAAAGTTGTAGTGCTAGAGAATTAGTGCAGGAGAATGATGTATCAATGTACTCCCAAGAGCAGATGCTGCAGACCATCCAGGAGAAGAACGTAGAGTTCCTCCGGCTTCAATTCACGGATATTTCAGGCATAGTCAAGAATGTGGCCATTCCCGCCAGCCAGATGGGAAAGGCCCTGAAGAGCGGCATATCCTTCGACGGCTCATCCATCGAGGGCTTTGCCCGGATTCAGGAGTCGGACATGGTCCTGCGCCCGGACCTCTCCACCTTCTGCATCCTGCCCTGGCGGAGCAAGGACGGCTCCAACGAGGCGCGGCTCATCTGCGATGTTCATTTGCCTAACGGCTCGCCCTTCGAGGGCGATCCGCGCCATGTGCTACGCCGCCAGTTGGCAGCCGCCAAGGAGATGGGCTACAAGATGAATGTGGGCCCGGAGCTGGAGTTCTTCCTATTCGAGAAGCAGAACGGAGGCTCGGCCACCACGCCCCACGACTTCGGTGGCTACTTCGATCTGGGTCCGGTGGATCTGGCGGAGGATGTGCGTCGCGAGATCGTCCGCGCCCTGACTCAGATGGACTTCACCATCGAGGCATCGCACCACGAGGTAGCGCGCGGCCAGCATGAGATCGACTTCGTTTATGACGACGCGCTCAAGAACGCCGACAAGGTTGTCACCTTCAAGTACGTCACCAAGACCATCGCCATGCGCGAGGGCCTGCGCGCCACGTTTATGCCCAAGCCTATCTACGGCGCGGCAGGAACGGGCATGCACGCCAACATCTCCCTCTTCCGGGGCGAAGAGAATGCCTTTTACGATCCCGGCGGGGCCAACAACATCAGCGACCTGGCCCGGTTCTTCGTGGGCGGCCTGATCGAGCACGCCTGCGCCATAACCGCCATCGCCAATCCGCTCATCAACTCCTACAAGCGGCTGGTCTCGGGCTTCGAGGCTCCTGTTTACATCACCTGGTCCGGGCCGAACCGCTCCTCGCTGATTCGCATTCCTGCGGGCCGCGGCCTATCCACGCGCCTGGAGTTCCGCTCGCCCGACCCCACCTGTAACCCCTACCTGACATTCGCCGTCATCCTGGCTGCAGGCCTGGACGGCATCAAGAGGGGCATCGATCCGGGAGAGGCAGTGGACCTCAATGTCTACCATCTCTCCCCTGCCGAGCGCAAGGCCATGGGAATTCGGACACTGCCTGCCAACCTGAAGGAGGCGCTGGACTACCTGGAGCAGGACAAGGTGATACGCGGGGCACTGGGCGAGCATGTCTTCGAGAACATCATGCGCCTGGGACTGTCCGAGTGGGAAGCGTACAATACTTTTGTCCACTCGTGGGAAGTGGAGAGGTACATCAACATATTCTGAGGCGGTCATTAATCTCTTCGCCGCTCATTTTTCCTATTTTTTTCGTGTCTTTTCGGATTCTATTCTTCTGTGGACTTCCATGTTGGCTGGTTTTTCTCTTGCCGCCTGCCACATTATAAAGAATGGGCGCTTTGGTCATCCCGAAATGTATTTATACAGCATCAACGTTGGGAGTGTCCGGGCCGGTAGCTTAGTCAGGTAGAGCGAAAGGCTCTTAACCTTTAGGTCGGGGGTTCAAATCCCTCCCGGCCCGCTTTAAGAACGGGGCTGTGGCCCAGCCAGGTAGGGCGACGGGCTCCAGCGGTATAATTTAATGATGAGCAACGGGTCTACTGAGGTCTCTCGACGGGGAGGCTGTTGATGATCCGTTGGAGCACTGAAATGGGTTGTTCTCAGCCACCGTTTCTTCGGCTGAACACTTCGGTATCGGAGAGACCCGTCGATCGTGAGTTCGAATCTCACCAGCCCCACATTTTTCTCCACGGTGCCTATCTCCACAGCTTTTAAATAGACTGCAAGCGATCTTCTGCCGGGTGCCGAAAGAATGTACAGCGATATTCTCACTTTATGCTGGTCTATCAAAGAGGTCAACAAGAACCTCGCTGATAGGAAGCCTACCACTGACTACTCGATAACTTATCTCAAGAATGCCTGCTCCAAGCTGGCGGGCCTGGTTCGCGAGGCGGGCAAATCCAAGCCCGGAGCGGTCATTGAGGTTGTCGATAAATCCGGTCAGAAAAAGAGCATTGCCCTGAATGATGTGGCGGAGATGCTCTACGATGCCAGAAAGATCATGGAGCTGAACCTGATCGACAACATCAGCCGATGGGCCAAATCCGGCGCGTCCTCCGGGGGAAAATAGACAATCGCATCGCTGCTGAAAATCAGCCATAATATGTAGCTGTAAAAAGTATCCACAAACCTTTTTTCTTGCTTCTAATTTTAAAATCGCGTGCCTCAGAACTCATAGGGCTCATCATGAAACTCAGAGCAATTTTATCATCATCGGCTCCGCACCAATTTCTCTGTTGGTTATCGATTATCTAATTTCTCTTCCGGGCTTGTCTCTCTAATAGGTCCTGATCAAAACCGATCACCAAGGTAGTTGCCAAGGCAGTTGCCAAGACTTTTGCCAAGACCTAAATCACCAAAACCTGTCATCAAAATCTGTCTTGGGGCTAAGGTTGATTTGGATGTGCCGCTTTTTAGCTCTCATGGTGCGAATGGGTGTGCACGTCTCCATTGCCGGGGGCATGGAGAAATCGGTTGCCAGGGCGAAGGAAAAGGGCTGCGACGTATTTCAAATATTTTCCTCCAATCCGCGGGGCTGGAAGACCAGGCCGCTATCCGAGGAGGACGCGCATAACTTCTCGGCACAATTCAAAAGCTCCGGCCTCGACCTGGCCGTGGACCACATGCCCTACCTGCCCAATCTCGCTTCTCCCAAGGAGGATGTCTATGCCAAGTCGGTGGATGCCCTCGCGACGGAGCTTGTCAGATGCAAGATGCTCGGCATTCCGTTTCTCGTCACTCACCTGGGAAGCCATCTCGGCTCCGGTTGGGAAGCGGGCCTGCAGAGGATTGTGGGCGCAGTGGATGAGGCATTTTCCAGAGCCGATAACGATGTGATCCTTCTTTTGGAGAACACGGCCAAAACGAAGAACAGCATGGGCGGTTCATTCCAGGAGATCGCGGCCATCATCGATTCCCTGAAAGCCGGACAGTCGCGTCTTGGCGTGTGCCTGGATACCTGTCACCTCTTCGCCGCAGGCTATGAGCTGCGGACGCCGGAAGGGCTCGCACAAACGCTTGACCAATTCACGGGCAGCATTAGCATCGAGAAACTGATGCTTATTCACCTCAACGACTGCCGCGGGGAGCTGGGCTCGCACCTGGACCGGCATGAGCATATCGGCCTTGGCAGGATCGGCGAGCAGGGATTCAAAACAATTCTGGGGCACAAAGCCATTCGCAGCCTGCCCATGATATTGGAGACTCCGGTCGATTCCCGGCGCGATGATCTGGGCAACCTGATGGTGGCAAAAGAGCTTGCTTTTGGCTAAAACAGCCTCTCGATGACCTGCATCAGGGCGCTGTTGGAGATGGGCTTGACCAGATAGCTTCCGGCACCGAGGTCGTAGCTCTTCTGAATATCCTCATCTTCATTGGACCCGGTGAGAATGACTACGGGAATCTTGGAAAAACGCGCATCTTTTTTTATCTGTTTAAGGAGATCCATGCCGCTGATATCCGGCAGATTGATGTCCAGCAATATGAGATTTGGATGGCTCTGATCCCTGTCGCATTTCTCCAAAGCCTGCAGGGCATCCTGCCCGTTGGCGGCCAGGACCAGATCCTTTTGCAGCTTATTGAACTTCAGGACATGCTCTGTGAAAGTGGCATCTTCGATGCTGTCTTCCACCAGCATAATCTTGATCTCTCTTCTCATAAATTCACCTGAACTTCGTGCCATCTTTTGCCCAATGTATTCACCAGATCAGAACCTATTTAGACCTACCCGCAAAAATAGTTTTCCCACTGGAGGATTTTGTGCATCTCATCTCATCGCAGTCCCTCAACTTTAAACAGGTGTGGACTGCCCTATCCGGGGCAAGACTCATTTTTCATAAATTATAAATTAATTATATCTTGTTATGCTCCTTATTTCAAATATCTACATTTCAAATATCTACACGCCTTCTCTCGCCGCAAAATTGCATTCAATATGCTCTGCTGCATCTATCGGCATCTGCCGGTCACTACAGGCCGAGGCTTCGAGGGATGCGACCGCTGCTAAGGAGCGCTACTCTGCTCAGCGGCACGTCCGAGGAAAGTTCGTAGCCCATTGCCTCTCCCAGTCGCTTTGCATAGTCCATTACTTCGGCGTGCTCCGGCATGGCGTCCCTGCTCAGCCTGGCCCGAGAGCGGCCCAGATGCATGTAGGCTTTGACC
>JAJRAT010000125.1 GCA_028682845.1 Methanothrix sp.
AGAGATCCCAATTTCCATCGCCCAGGGTAGCGCAGCCGCAGCAAAAGCCATCAAGCTTCTTCATAAAGGCGTCCTGGAGCTGGAGCCGACCTCGGCCTATGTTAATCAGGATATTTGTTCCCGTTGCAAGCTTTGCGTGAACATCTGCCCCAAGAAAGCCATCTCGGTGAAGAGCCCGGCTTACGTGGACGAGGCCGCTTGCAAGGGCTGCGGCTCGTGTGCTGCCGCCTGCCCGCTGGACGCCATCGACATGCGTCTCTTCTCAGACGAGCAGATCGTGGCCCAGGTGCGGGCCGCCACGGAGGAGAAGAGCGAGTATCCCCTCATCGTGGCGTTCCTGTGCAACTGGTGCAGCTACGGAGCAGCGGACCTGGCCGGGACCTCCCGCATCCAGTACCCGACCAACGCCCGCAACATCCGGGTGATGTGTTCGGCCCGCGTAGATCCGAGCTTCGTCCTGGAAGCATTGCGCCGGGGAGCGGACGGGGTCCTGATCGCAGGCTGCCGTCTGGGCGAGTGCCACTACCACAATGGAAACTACCAGGCGCTGCAAAGGGTGAATGTGCTGAAGGGAGTTCTGGAAAAGATCGGGCTTGATCCCGGTCGGGTCAAGATCGTCTGGTGCGCGGCCAGCGAAGGCGAGATCTTCGCCAAGGACCTCAAGGAGTTCATCGCCGAGCTGAAGGAGATGGGTCCAATCGGAACCGAGCTGAAAAAGAAAAGTGGGGAGGCTGCACTGCCATGATGGAGATCGAGAAGGACATGGATGTCGAGGGCACTCACATCATTGTCAGGCAGAGGACAAAAGAGACGGAGAAGACGCTGGATTACGATTACAAGAAATGCGCCGGCTGCTCCATTTGCGTGGCTCTCTGTCCCAAGAAGGCATTGCAGGAGGGGCCGCTGCAGGAGATCGCCAAGGGCCTGGATGCGCCGCCGGTACTCATCGACCTGGATGCGTGCGTCTTTTGCGGGATGTGCGCCAATTTCTGCCCCCTGAAGGCGTTCAAGATGACAGTCCGAGAGATACCGAAACTGCCCGAAGACGCGGAGGCGAAAGCGGAAGCCGAGACGGCCTCTGCATAAGTCATGACGGAAGACGCCAAGGAAAACCAGGAAACCAAGAACATCAAGGACATCAAGAACACTGAAAGCACCAAGGACTTCGGGGAACTGCCACAGTACCCGAAGCTGGTAGCAGAAGCAGTTCCCAATGAAAAATGTCTGCCCTGCATCCTCTGCGAGCCGGTCTGCCCCACGAAGGCGATCAAGGTTACCTTCAACAAAACCCGCGAGGACTTCGGGCCGCTGCGCACCGGAATTAAAGGCAGGATCGATATCGATCGAGAGAAATGCAACCTCTGCGGCAGGTGTGCGAGATTTTGCAAAGCATTCCTGCTGGTGGACAAGGGCGAGAAGGAGAAGAATCCCCGCGATCTGGTGCCGTACGAGCAGTTGCTGGTGGATGAGGAGCTGTGCGACTACTGCGGACTATGCGTGCCCCTCTGCCCGGAAGAGGCCATCAAGGTTGAGGGCGAGCCGCTGAAAATAGAGGATGCAGAGGGCAGCAAAAAGATTGAGGAAATATTCGAGGGCAAGATCGAGATCGACAGGGATCTGTGCATCGGCTGCGGCAGGTGTGCCCGGGTCTGTCCCTACGAAGCGATGGACATCAAGAAGCCCTTTGAGGGCGAGATCAATCTCAACGAGAAGAATCTGGTGCGATGCGACCCCCTGGGCTGCCAGGCCTGCTTCAATGTCTGCCCGGCAAAATGCTGGTATGTGGACGAGCGGGGAAAGGCCGCGCCCGTCAAGGATCAGTGCATCTACTGCGGGGCTTGCGAGCGAGCATGCCCCGTCTCGGCAATTGAAGTGCATAGATCCGGTGTTCGGCACACGGACATTCAGGAGACGCCCTGGGCTGAGGAGTGGAAGGAAGCCATCTCCGCCATCAAGAGCGGCGAGCGAAAGATCCCGGACGTGAGCGGGGCAGTCGTGCCGCCCATCATCGAGCGCCCGCCCCTGCCGCCGCCGGAAAAGCCTGTGGTGGACCCGGAGCTTCTCAAGCTGGTGGACGATGCGCTCAAGCCCCTGGTTCCCTTGCTCAGGAAGCCGAAGGTGAGGCAGATTTTGGAGCGGGAGCCCGCCGAGCAGGCCAGCGAGAAGATCGTGGATCGTCTGCATAAAGATGAAGCCAGGAAGGCCGCAGCCACAGCAGGAGGGAAATGAAATGCCGGATTTTGACGCCGACCGCAAGTTCAAACAAGATGTCCTGCGAATGGCCGGGGCCGAGGTGCAAACCTGCATCCAGTGCGGCACCTGCTCGGCCAGCTGCCCCACGGCACACCTCATGAATCCCAGCATCCGCAAGCTGATTAAATACTGTCTGGAGGGCAGAAAGGAAGAGGCCCTGAAGAACGATACGATCTGGCTTTGCACCTCCTGCCTGCTCTGCACGGTGCGCTGCCCGCGCGGCATTCGGCCAAAAGCTGTTGTCGCTGCCCTGAAGGACATCGCAGAGCGCGAGGGCATCAAGAGCAAGGACGCCGCCTACGAGCTGATCTTCCAAAAACAGATCCGGGAGCATGGTCGCATCTCCGAGCTTCCCCTCACCGGCGAGTTCCTGTTCGTGTTTCCCCAGGCTGCGGTTCAATCGATGCAGATGGGACTCGAGATGGCACCGCGCGGCAAGATCAGCCTGGAAATTGAGAAGATCAAGCCGGAGGGCCGAGAAGAAGTCAAGAGGATCATCGAGGAGCTGGGAGGAAAATGAAGCTTGCCTACTATCCCGGATGCGTTTCCCTATCGACCGGAAAAGAGATGGACCTGTCCACCCGCGCCGTCTCTGCCGCGCTCGGAATCGAGCTGGAGGAATTGGAGGACTGGAACTGCTGCGGGGCAACCCACGTTTCCAATGAGCTGGTCGCGACCGGCCTGTGCGCCCGCAACATGGCTCAGACGGATCTGCCCATAATGACTTCTTGCTCCATCTGCTACAGCAATTTGAGAACGGCAGCAAAGCAAATGGAAGACCCGGACGTCAAGGCCAGGGTGAATGCCGTCCTGACCAAAAAGTACAGCGGAGCCAGTATTCGTCACGCCCTGGATGTCATATTGGAAGTACTGGAAAAGAACCAGGATCTCTTGGTTGTGCCCCTGAAGGAATTGAAGGTCGCGCCCTACTACGGTTGCCTCCTCACCAGGCCCAGGGGCGTGGACAGCCCGGAGTTCCCCACAATCCTGGAAAAGCTCATCAAGAACCTGCAAGCCGAGCCCATCGACTTCCGGCTTAAAACCTTCTGCTGCGGCGGACCGATCTTCATGCCCCAGCAAAAGGCGGCGGAGGATACCGCGTTCAAGATCCTGTCGGAAGCCAAAAAAGCAGGGGCTGAGGTCATCGTGACCGTCTGCCCGCTCTGCCACTTCATGCTGGATGCAAAGCAAAAGGCGCTGGAGCAGAAGCGCGACGAGAAGATAGGCATTCCCGTGCTCTACGTGACGCAGTTGGTGGGCATCGCTCTGGGCCTCGGGCCGGAGGAGCTGGGATTGAACATGAATTCCGTTTCACCGATGCCGATGGTGGAGAAGGTGTACGAGAGGATGGCGGAATAACTGATTAGCAAATCAAAAAAAACCAAAAAGAATAAGGTTTCGCTGCCTGCTTTCTTCTTACGTTTCTTGTTTTCAGGCAGCCTTTTCCCGAATCGCTTTCGCCAGCCTCCTGATTCCCTCCCCGATCCGCTCGTTATCGGAATTGGAGTAGTTCAGCCTCATGGTGTTGCTGCCGCCGCCGTCTGCGTAAAATGCCTGGCCGGGAACGAAGGCGACCTTCATGGCGATGGCCCGGTTGAACAGATCCAGCGCCGACATATTCTCCGGCAGCGTGGCCCACAGGAACATGCCGCCTTCCGGCCTCGTGAAGTCTACATCTTCTGGGAAGGTATCCTCCATCGTCTCGACCATGAAATCCCGCTGATCCTTGTAGGCCCTCCGTATTTTGGCGATGTGCAGTTCGATGTCGTTATCCATGAAATACTGATGGACGATTCTCTGGCAGAGATAGTTAGAGTGCAGGTCCGACGCCTGCTTGGCGACGATCAGCTTCTCCATGATCTCCTCGCAGGCGCAGACCCAGCCCAGCCGCACGCCGGGCGAGACGATCTTGGAGAAGGAGCCGAGCAGCACGGCATCTTCGCCGAGATACTTTCTCATGGAGGGCATATCCTCGCCCAGGAACCGCAGCTCGCCGTAAGGATTGTCCTCGATGAAGACCGTGCCGCTGCCCTCCAGCTTCTCAGCCACGGCCTGGCGCTTGTCTCTGGAATAAGTTATGCCCGTCGGGTTCTGGAAGTTGGGAACGGAGTAGAAGAGCCTGGCACCGGCTGCGTCTTTGGAGAGTGTTTCGCCCAGCGCCTCAGGATCGATGCCGTCCTCTTGCAGCGGAATGGAATGGAACTTGGGTTCGAAGAGTCCGAAAGACTGGATGGCGGCAAGATAAGTGGGCCGCTCCAGGATGACGCTGTCGCCCTTGTTCAGGAACGCCTTTGCCAGAAGATCGAGACCCTGCTGCGAGCCGTTGGTGATCAGGATTTCGTCCGGGCTAACCCGCAATCCCTGCTTGGCGTATCTCCTAGCGATCAGCTCACGCAGGGGAAAATAGCCTTCCGTGGTGCTGTACTGGAGGGCAGCCTCGCCGCATTCGCTCAAGACTTTCTGGGTGGCTGCTGCTACCTCTTGCACCGGAAAATATCTGGGGTTGGGCAGTCCGCCTGCAAAGGAGATGATCTCAGGGTCTTCCGTTACTTTCAGAATCTCTCTGACAAATGATTTGTGGACGCACGACATTCGGTCTGCGAATATTCTGGCCATTTGGTTCTACTTCCTCTTAATCGAGCATCAATGCTGAAATTATGACTCATTTCTTGTTTTTTTATTCTTCATTCGATTCTTCGTCTGATTGACTTCACGGCAAGATTGGATAATCCTTGCGCTTGGTAATCTCGGTTTGAGAATAAAAGCAGATATCGACATTGATGCGTCATCGGTTAAGGCGGAAATCCGTTGACAAATCAGGAACAACAATAGGGATTTCACGTCTATAGCGCCTTAGCGTGAACCAGGATCTCACGCGAAGCCCCGAAGGGCGCGAACTAGCAGGTGAGATGTACTTTTTAAGCAAAATCAAAGGCTACGAAAATGGGTAGTAACGAATCCAAAAAACAGGATGCTGGTTAGATTCGAGCCTAAGCTCCCCATGATTTAGGCATACTAAGGTGCTTTTCGTTATCTTCAAACGAAATCTATAAATACTATTATGTGCCTAAATATGCACA
>JAJRAT010000170.1 GCA_028682845.1 Methanothrix sp.
ACCTTGGGGTGAGAAACCAGTGCGGACTCGACCTCTGCATTGGAGATCCTGTGTCCGGCTACCTTCAGCACATCGTCGATTCTGCCCTGGATGGTGAAGTATCCATCCTTGTCCTTGGTGGCCTTATCGCCGGCCAGGTAGGTACCGGGCCGAATCTGCCAGTACATGTCCCAGTATTCCTTCTGGTACCTGACAGTGTCTTTGTAGAAGGCCCTGAGCATGGACGGCCAGGGTGTATTGCTGACGATGTTGCCGCCGGAGCCTGGCGGTACGGGGTTGGCATCCTCATCCAGGATATCCACGTTAAAGCCGGGCAGCGGGAATGTGGGCGATCCGGGCTTGAGCGGGGTGATGGGCAGAGGCGATACCAGGAAGCATCCCGTTTCTGTCTGCCACCAGGTGTCCATGATCTGCAGCTTGCCGCCGCCGAAGTTGTTTCTGTACCAGATCCAGGCCTCGGGATTGATGGGCTCGCCGACAGATCCGAGCAGCCTGAGGGATGAGATGTCGTGCGACTTCGGCCACTGATCCCCTGCCTTCATGAACATTCTCACGGCAGTGGGTGCGGTGTAGAGGACTGACACCTTATTCTCGCTGATGATCTTGAACCACCTGCTGAAGTCGGGATAATCAGGGGAACCCTCGTAGATCATGCTCGTAGCGCCGAGGCAGAGTGGTCCGTAGACCACGTAGCTGTGGCCCGTGATCCATCCGACGTCAGCCGTGCACCACCAGACATCAGTGTCTTTGATGTCGAAGACCCAGGAGAGTGTCTGAGCAGGAGTTACGCAGTAACCGCCATGAACGTGCTCGATACCCTTGGGCTTGCCGGTGGTTCCGGAGGTGTAAAGGATAAACAGCCGATCCTCGCCGTCCATCTTCTCGCTCTCGCATACATCGGACTGCTTGGCTACCAGCTCGTGGTACCAGACATCCTTTCCGGCCTTCATGGGTACTTCAATGCCTGCCCTCTTTACCACTACCACATTGGTCACACTTGGTGTGTTGGCGGTAGCTTCATCCACATTGGGCTTGAGGGGCAGAGGCTTGCCGCGCCTGAAGAAGCCGTCCGTGGTGATTACTACTTTGGACTCGGCATCAAGAACTCTGCTGTTCAGGCCGCCGGAGGAGAATCCGGAGAATACCACGCTGTGAATGGCGCCGATCTTGGCGCAGGCGAGCATAGCTATGGGTGTCTCTGGAATCATGGGCATATAGATGCTGACTCTGTCGCCCTTGACAACTCCTAAGCTCTTGAGGCCGTTAGCGAACTTGTTGACCCTCTTGGCCAGATCTGCATAAGTGATCTTTTGGGTGGGCTGATCAACGGGCTCGGGGACGAATATGTAGGCGACTTTATCCTTTTTAGCGCCCGCTGCATGCCGATCCACGGCATTGTAAGCCACATTGATCTTGCCGCCTACGAACCACTTGGCATAGGGGGGCTGCCAGTTAAGGACCTGAGCGTAAGGCTCAAACCAATCGGCATAGGTCTTGGCCATCTCATCCCAGAATGCGATAAAATTCTGGCCGGTCCAGGCGCGCATCTCACGCTCGCTCTTGAATCCCTTTTTCTTCATCCACGCCATGACATTGGAGTTCTCAACGAGATCCTTGGACGGCTCGAAAATTCTCGTCTCCTCGTATAAGACGGACGTTGTTGCTTTTTGCTCAGCCATTTTAAACCTCCTTATTCCATCTCTTCAGTGTTCCCAGACTCCCTCTAAATTTGCCGAAAACTGCCCGACCAAATCAAAATGCAATCCCGGCATGATTTTTGCTATCACAGTCAGATCGAAAAGCCTCGCGCGCATGAGGCTCCAGGAACACTGTAGTGATCGATAATTATCAAGATTTTTCATTTATAAAGTTGTCGAGGTAAATTTACATAAGAGTTAATAATGATAATTATTAATAGTAGTAAAAGCAAAGATGATGCCTAAAACTTTAAAATAAAATTAAACTAATTTAAAAAATTCCCTTTGGTGATGCCGGATAATCCGTGAAAAATACCGAAAAAAAGAGATATGCCGCTCACTTGATGAGCGGGATGGCTTCGACGGCATCGGGATTGGCCAGAGCTGATAAGTCTCCGGTGGGATTGCCGAGAGCCTTGGCCTTGATGACGCGGCGCATGATCTTGCCGGACCGGGTCTTGGGAACGTCCTTCACGAAATAGACCTTCTCCGGGTATGCGACAGGCCCGAGAACCGTTCTTACGTGCTTGGCAAGCTCAGTCTTCAGCTCCTCTTTCTCTTCATTTCCCGTCCTGAGGATGACAAAGGCGACGATGACTTCGCCCTTAACCTCATCAGGCTTACCGATGACGGCTGCCTCAGCAACCTTCGGATGGCTTACCAGCGCCGATTCGACCTCGGCATTGGAGATTCTGTGTCCCGCCACCTTCAGAACATCATCGATCCTGCCCTGGATGGTGAAATATCCGTCTTTATCCTTGGTGGCCTTATCTCCTGCCAGGTATGTGCCGGGCCTGATATCCCAGTAGGTTGACCAGTACTCTTTCTGATATCGTTCCGGGTCTTTGTAGAAGGCTCGGAGCATGGACGGCCAGGGAGTATTGCTGACGATGTTGGCTCCGGTGCCCGGTGCCACGGGATTTGCATCCTCGTCGAGGATGTCGATATTGAAACCCGGCAGCGGGAAGGTTGCAGAGCCCGGTTTTAGGGGCGTGATGGGCAAGGGTGAGACCAGGAATGTGCCCGTCTCCGTCTGCCACCAGGTATCCATGATCTGGCATTTGTCGCCGCCGAAATGCTTCCGGTACCAGATCCATGCCTCGGGATTGATGGGCTCGCCGACGGACCCAAGCAGCCTTATGCTGGAGATGTCGTAATCTTTGGCCCATTTCTCACCGGCCTTCATGAACATTCTGATGGCAGTGGGGGCTGTGTAGAAGACGGATACCTTGTTGTCCTGGATGATCTTGAACCATCTGCCGAAGTCCGGATAGTCGGGAGCGCCCTCGTACATCATGCCGGTTGCACCGAGCACGAGCGGCCCGTAAACGATGTAACTGTGGCCCGTGATCCATCCGATATCGGCTGTACACCACCAGACATCGTTCTCCTTGATGTCGAAGACCCAATGCAGAGTCTGAGCCGGTCCGACACAGTATCCGCCGTGCACATGCTCGATACCCTTGGGCTTGCCCGTGGTTCCCGATGTGTACAGAATGAACAGCCGATCCTCGGAGTCCATCTTCTCGCATTCGCATTCTTCTGACTTTCCGGCCACCAGGTCATGCCAGTAGATATCTTTGCCCTTCTTCATGGGCACTTCAATGCCCGTCCTCTTGACCACGATAATATTTTGCACCGACGGAGTATTGGCTGTCGCCTCGTCCACATTCGGCTTGAGGGGAATGGGCTTGCCGCGCCGGTATAAGCCATCCGTGGTTACTACCGCTTTGGCCTCGGCATCCAGTATCCTGCTATTGAGGCCGCCGGAGGAAAATCCGGAGAACACTATGCAGTGAATGGCTCCGATCTTGGCGATGGCGAGCATGGCTATGGGCAGTTCCGGGATCATAGGCATGTACAGCATGACTCTGTCTCCCTTCTTCACACCCAGGCTCTTCAGGCCGTTGGCGAACTTGTTGACCTCCTTGTAAAGCTGTCCATACGTGATCTTTTGAGTCGGCTGGTCGACGGGCTCGGGGACGAATATGTAGGCCACTTTGTCCTTTTTAGCGCCCTTAGCATGCCTATCCACGGAGTTGTAGGCTACATTGCACTTTCCGTTCACGAACCACCTGGCGTAGGGCGGCTTCCATTCGAGGGTCGATGCCCACGGCTCGAACCAGTCTGCGTAGGTCTTGGCCATCTCGCCCCAGAACTGGATGTAGTTCGCTGAACACCATAGTCGCATCTCTCTTTCGGTCTTGAAGCCCTTCTGTTTCATCCACGCCATGACATTCGAGTTTTCGACGAGGTCCCTGGGCGGCTCGAATATCCTTGTCTCCTCCATCAGGACAGATGTCTTTGCTGTTGCTTTCTGCTCAGCCATTTTCTTCCTCCTTTAATCGATGTCTCCAAAACAGCCGACCGATCGATTCAAAAGCATGGGATAAATCGGGTTACAAAGGCTTGTGGTGCTGGCAATCATGCTCGGCCCGGCCTCGGAGGCATTGTCACGATTAATTATTTTCATTATTAATAAGGTTAGTGGTAGGAAGAACTCGAAAAACCATCATACTTAAAAATACGAAAAAGTATAATCGTGCTCAACGTCGCCTCATGCTTCTAATCAACTCGCGATCATCGAAATTCTCTTAAAAATTAATTGACTTCGTTCTATAATTATTAATGAAAATATTTAACATAAAGGAAGATCATCGCGATTAAAGGTGGTCTGCCCATCCTGTAAGATAGTAGGGATTGGATGCGGCTATTCTTACGCGAATCACAGATCCCAGTGCCGGATTTCCATGAACGACGATGCCCAAATAGCTTTCGGACCTGGCCTTCATGGTGCCGCTCCTGCCGCACTCCACTACCAGCGCACGCAGCGTCCGCCCTACCATGCACTCATTGTTTTTGGCGGCTATTTGCAGCCACAGCCGCGTCAAAACTCTTGATCGATCCTTTTTGATGCGATCCGGCATGTCATACAGCCGCGCGGCGGGGGTGCCGGGCCGGGAGGAGAATTTGGTTATATTGACCTTGTCCGGCTGCACCTGCCTGACCAGATCCATGGTTTGCAGGAAATCCGCGTCTTCTTCTCCCGGAAATCCCACTATGGCATCGGTATTCAAGGAAATGTCGGGAAGGGCGGACCTCAATTCTCCCGCAATTTCGGCAAAATCCTGCGCCGAATATCTTCTGCCCATGCTCTTCAGGATTTTATTGGAGCCGGATTGAAGGGGAATATGCAAAAATCGATAGACTTTGGGGCTATGCATGGCTTCAATCGTCTCCGCCAGAACAGGCTGGAGCGTGTCGGGATTCATCATGCCCAATCGCAGCATGAAGTCTCCGGGAAGGGCGCATAGCTCTCTTACGAGCGCCGGCAAGGAAAGCTCGCAGTCATTGCCGTAAGAGGCAGTATCCTGGGCGGCAAGCTGAATTTCCTTGGCTCCCGAATCCAGCAGCGTTCTTGCTTCATCGATTATGCACTGGAGGCTCTTGCTCTTCAGCCTGCCTCTGGCCCTGCGGACTATGCAGTAGCTGCAGCCGCCGTTGCATCCTTCCGCGATGTTGATGATCCCGCACAGATCATTGCGGGGGTGCTTGCCGGTATCCTCTCCGGGATCTTTTCCG
>JAJRAT010000153.1 GCA_028682845.1 Methanothrix sp.
CAGATCCTCGGGCTCCGGGTACCTCTCCGGCGAGATGCTCCGCAGCGCCTCAGCTACCCGCGGGCTGGGGCCGTAGGGATTCTCGTTGCTGCCCAGCTTCACGATCTCCTCCGGCTTCAGGCCGTACTTGCGGGAGATCTCGGTAAAGCCCTTGCCCGCCACGTAGGGTTTGAGGGTTCCGAGGCACGGCCTTAACTTTTGCATCAGATCAGAGCAATTCGCCAATGACGTCCACCACTTTGTCGATCTCTTCCCTGCCGACCACCAGAGGCGGTATGAATCGGATGGTGTGCTCGCCGGTGTTGTTGAGCAGCACGCCTTCTTGCAGCGCCTTCTCCACAAGCGTCTTGCAGTCTGCATCCAGGTCCACGCCGACCATCAAGCCCTGGCCGCGAACCTCGCGCGGGCCCAGGCTCTGCAGCTTCTCGCGCAGATAGCGGCCCATATCCTCCGAGCGCTCCACCAGCCGCTCGCTCTTTATGACATCGATGCTGGCGAGGGCCGCAGCACTGATCATGGCTCCGCCGGCGAAGGTTGATCCGTGGTCTCCCTTCTGGAAAGCCTCTGCCGCAGAGCCGGTGGCCAGCATCGCGCCCATGGGCAGGCCGCCGGCCAGCGCCTTGGCCAGAGTGATGATATCGGGCTGCACGCCGGAGTGCTCCTTGCCGAACCACTTTCCCGTGCGGCCAAATCCGGTCTGCACCTCGTCAAAGATGAGCAGCGCCCCGGCATCATCGCAGATCTGGCGGGCGGCGCGCAGATATTCGGCATCGGCCACGTAGACACCGGCCTCGCCCTGCACCGGCTCCAGTATTACGGCTCCGGTCTCGCGAGTTACGGCTGCCTTCAGGGCTTCGGTATCGTTGTAGGGCACGAACAACGCTTCATTCAGGGGCCGGAAGGGCTCGCGGTAGACTGCCTTGTAGGTATTGCCGAGCGCCCCCAGGGTGCGCCCGTGAAAGCACCTCTCCGCAGCCACAATGCCGGATTTGCCCGTAGCCCGGCGGGTCAGCTTGAGGGCCGCCTCCACGCTCTCTGCGCCGGAGTTGCAGAAATAGGCCCGCTTCATGCCGGTGAGCTTCTTCAGCACTTCCGCAAGCTGCACCTGCTTTTCCGTGTAGTAGAGGTTGGAGGTATGAATGAGGATACCGGCCTGCTTGCGGATGGCCTCGACCACGGCCGGGTGGCAGTGGCCCACGTTGTTCACGGCGATGCCGGCCACGAAGTCCAGGTACTCTTTCCCCCCGGAGTCCCAAACCTTGACGCCGGAGCCGCGCACCAGCACGACATCCTGGCGGCCATAAGTTGGAAAGATGGCCTCGGACTCGCGCTTCTTTAGATCGTCCTTGTCTATCATGGAAATTACTTCTGAATTTGCCTCAAAGGATGCTGCCTGCCTTGTCATCTTCAATACACACTCTTGAACTTGCATTCCATCGCGCTGCTTGAATACAATGCAATCATAATTTGGGAAAGAAAGTATATAGCTTCCGCTCTGGATCGGGCTTTGCATAGTGACCTTGCATAGAAATATCTATCTACTTACAATCCTTACAGTATTATTCATGCTCGCAACAAAACGCATTCCTGTGACGGAGGCCGTGTGGGTTGAGTTGTCGGACCTCAAATCGGCAGGACAGACATACTCTCAACTCCTGGAAGAGATGATCGAGGATAGGAAAAAGGCAGGCTTTTCCGAGATATGGAAAAAATTGAGGAAGAAAGCGAGTTTGTGGAGTTTCCATGGTAGCCTTTCGGCTAGTCATCAAGAAAAACGCCTTGGAGTTTGTCAACGCATTACCATCAAAAAGCCAACGGATTGTGAGAGAAAAATGCAAAACACTTGCAAACGATCCATTCCCAGGCGACGGTGACAGAGAGCTAATTCAGCGAAAGGGCCATGAAGATATTTATCGTTTGCATATTTCGAGATCCTATACCGCTTTTTACAAGATATATAAAGACGAGAAAATGGTTAAGATACTGGAGATCACAACCATTGAGCAGGCGCACAAAATATATGGTCGATTCTAATAAAATGGCTCAGACCTTTTCCAGCGGTTCGCGCTCGATTATATAGATGCCAAAAGCCTGCTTCCGTTCATGATTCCTGATTCGTCTCCGTCGCATGGAACCTTTTCTCGTGGGCTGCAATGGCATTGTTCACAAGATCCCTGTAAGCGGAAGTTGGAGGCTTTTTCAGACCGATCACCAGAAGCTCCCTGACAACATCGCTCTTGCTGCGCCCGGAAGCCACGATACGGTTCTCGATGGCCTCTAAAATGTCATCCTCCACCAGCACGGATAATTGTTTCATGTTATGGTATATCATATTATGAATTGATAAATTGTTCGGCGGAAGTCCGGCAGATATTCCGTCAGACATCAGTGCAGACATTAGTATGATTAATAGGGGGCGAAATACTAATATACCATAATAGATCATGTTATATTAGAAAATTGATCATGCTACGACCACAATACTGCGACCTGAGCATAGCGATTATCGACCAGGGGAAAAGAAATGAAGCTCAATCAAATGTTACTTCATTCAGTCAACGGCAGCGGAAAGATAAAATTATCCAAAGAGGCGATGGAAGAAGCGGGATTGGTTCCCGGCAGGCGGATCGAGATTATTATCGAGAAAGGCGTAATAACGATTCGTCCCCCAACTTAATTTTTATCTTATAACTGTAAAAATATTGATAAGGGCAGATCCGAATGCCTGCCCAGAGATCTCTTATTTCTCTGACGACAGCTCTCTAAATGCTCTTTGCAAACCGAAGGCTCATTTGAATCTGGCGGTTTACGTCGCGACTGGTGATTTCCATGTGGCCCGGATACATGGTTTTGACATCCATTTTGGCCAACCGCTCGATGGACTTGACCAGCTCGGCAGTGTCGCCGCCGTACATGTCCGTCCTGCCTATGTTCCCGTCCGGAAAGACTGTGTCGCCGGAGAAGAGCACCTTCTCGGTCCTCTCGTAAAGGCACAGGCTGCCCTGTGAGTGGCCGGGCGTCTCCATGACCTCCAGCTTCCACTTTCCCGTGTCCAGGACCATGCCTTCCTTGAGGGTCTCGTCCACTTTGTATTCCGGGGCCTGCTGGCCGAAGAGGTAAGAGACGGATGCCAGGTCGTCGCCGATGCAGCCCACCTCCTTGTCGCTCAAGAGCAGCCGCGCACCCGTGGCCTCCTTCAGTTGAGGAGCTGCACCGGAGTGATCGTGGTGGCAGTGAGTGAGAACGATCATCTCAATCTTCGTGGGATCAATGAATTTCTTGATATTTTTTAAGGTCGGTCCCGCCATCATGCCGGCATCTACCAGAATGGGCCTCTCGTCCAGGACCAGGTAGACATTGCCATCAAAGGCAGCACCGCTAACCTTATGCACTTCGACCATCGATAAACACCAGCAGGACGCTTTGTAGTTCTTACAATATATTAGTTGGTATCAATGACCCTGATGGAAGAGGCAAGCAGAGGGCGCGTGCCCCGCGAAATCGATAGTGTGGCAGAGCGTGAGGGAATCGATCCGGCAAAGTTGGCGAGGCTGGTGGCGACGGGACGCGTCGTCATACCCCGAAACATACGCCGCGAGAATTTAGTGCCCGTGGGCGTTGGAGAAATGCTCACCACCAAGGTGAACGTGAACGTCGGCACCTCGAAGAGCCTGGACTCCCCAGAGACGGAAGTTGAGAAGGCCCTGGCGGCGGTGGCCTCGGGCGCGGATGCGGTGATGGATCTTTCCACGGGCGGCGACCTGGATCTGGTGCGCCGCAAGATCCTGGATGCCGTGCACATTCCCGTGGGCTCCGTGCCCATCTACAACGCTGCAGTCAAGAAGGACGTGAGCAGCCAGGGTCTCTTCGATGCTCTGGAGAAACACGCCAAGGACGGCGTTGACTTTGTGACCATTCACGCCGGTGTGAACAAGAACAGCCTGGAGAGGCTGCACCAGGACCCGCGAGTTATGGGCGTGGTGAGCCGGGGAGGCTCCCTGACCATGAAGTACATCGCGGAGACGGACGAGGACAATCCCTACTATGCGGAGTTTGATTATCTCCTGGAGATGGCTAAAGAGTACGACCTGACCCTGAGTTTGGGCGACGGCCTGCGACCGGGCTGCATCGAGGACGCCTCGGACCGGGCCAAGTACATGGAGTTCATCATGCTCGGAGAGCTGGTCAAGCGCGCGCGAGCCGCCGGAGTTCAGGCGATGGTGGAAGGGCCGGGCCACGTTCCCGCGGACGAGATTCAGACATCAGTGAAGGCCATGAAGTACCTGACCGACGGAGCACCGCTCTATCTTCTGGGCCCGCTGGTGACGGACGTTGCACCGGGATACGACCACATCACCGCCGCGATGGGCGGAGTGATCGCAGGCATGGCCGGAGCCGACTTCCTCTGTGCCACCACGCCCTCCGAGCACCTCGACCTTCCCACCAAGGAGGACGTGATCGAGGGCACCTACGTCACAAGGGTGGCAGCCCACGCAGCGGACCTCACCCGGCCAGGCGTGCGGGAGAAGGCGCGCGCGTGGGACCTGCAAATGGCCAGGGCCAGGGCGGACCTGGATTGGAACGGACAGTTCAATGCCGCCATCAATCCTGCAAGGGCAAAGCAGATTCGGCATCGGCGCGGCGTGGACACGGACACCTGCACCATGTGCTCGGAGCTGTGCGCCATTCGGCTGTCAAAAGAAGCAATGGAGAGGCAGCGGGAGCGAAAGTAAGCGGCCATCAAAATGATTTAAAAAAAAAATATAAAATTTTTTAGTCAATGGTGAAGTCCCGGATACCGGCAAAATGCAGCCTAACTTAAACGATACCTAGAGTTCCCGCCGTAGCTAGTCGGATTCTTGTCGATGGTAGAGAGGCTTTCGCGTCCGGGTGTGTCGTCATATTTTAAGACAAGCACACCGTTGTTCAGGCTGTCTCCTTTCGGCACATCCACCCAGATCAGTGTAATCGCATCACCTGAAAAATAGTTCCGTATGCGACATTACCTTGAATATCACAGCACATTAGCGAAAAATTTATTTCAAATGAAGTGACTGACCGTTGTAGTGGAATGCGAAGCAATCATTGCGGGAAGCAAATGCCGGCATTATAGATGCCTTGCAGATATATAGAATATTGTGATATAAACTAAATACACGACGGGAGCACGCTGCATCAATTCGAGAATCTGAATTGGAGTCCCAAGAATC
>JAJRAT010000075.1 GCA_028682845.1 Methanothrix sp.
GAGGCGAGGGCAGCAGCGATAAATAATCTCTTGTAATCAGCCATGTTATTAGTAGACTGTAATTTCTAAAATTAAATAGCCATCTGATGGGCTAGGGCGGCGGGATATGTCACAGGACGGTGCGATGGGCGAGCGGGATCTGATCAGGCGGATCTCGGAGATTTTAGGGGGCGTGGAGAACGACGACTGCGCGGTGATCGATGCAGGCGACCGCTACCTGGTCGCCACCACGGACATGCTGCACCGCCAGACCGACTTTCCTGATATCATGAATCCCTGGCAGATGGGCTGGATGGCCGTCGCCGTGAACTTGAGCGACATCGCCGCCATGGGGGCAGAGCCCGCAGGCGTCCTCATCGCCGCCGGACTTTCGCCGGATGCGGATCTCTATTTTATCGACGAGCTGTTCTCCGGCTTTGGAGACTGCGCCGCCTACTACGGCACGCGAATCCTGGGCGGTGACACCGACGCGCACCGGGAATTGACCATCACCGGCACGGCTCTTGGATTTGTGGAGAAGGATCTCGTGCTGCGCCGCCGCGGGGCGCGGGTGGGCGACCTGCTCTGCACCACGGGTGCGCTGGGGGGCGCGGGCGCGGGCCTGCGCGCGTGGAAGAAGGGAGAACTGCAAAGCGAGTTCATCTTGAAGCTGCTGGAGCCTGAGCCCCGGCTTAAGGAAGGGCGACTTCTGGCGAAGAGCCGCGCGGTCACGGCCATGATGGACAACAGCGACGGCCTCGCGCTCTCGCTCTCGGATCTATCCGAGGTGAGCCGGGTGGGCTTCGTGGTTTACGAGGACCGGCTGCCGATTGCGCCCGGCATCGAGAAGATGGTCGGGCATGAGGAAGCGGTCGAGTTGGTGATGAGCGCTGGCGGGGATTTCGAGCTGGTGTTCACGGTCAAGCCGGAAGGGCTGGAAGCGGCGAAGAAAGCGGGCGAGGTGACGGTGATCGGGGAAGTGGTGGAGGAAGGGATCTGGATGGAAAAGGCGGGCGAGAGGAGGCGGGTGCAGGGAAAGGGGTACGAGCACAAGATTGGTGGCCATAAAATTGATTAGAATTGGAAACGGACAATAAACCGGCTAACGAGCTGCCGGACACAACCTATCTTTTGCGCCAAAATACGGCTCACGTCTCTCGTTCGCCTCTCGCAGCAGCCCTTTGATCCTCTCGCAGTCGCAGGTCCCGATATCGATCAAATTGTCGCTGCGCAGCAAACAGGGCTTAATCTTCCCGTCCGATGTCACCCGCAGCCGGGTGCAGTTGGCGCAAAACTCGGTGTTGTCCATAGGCCGGACCACCTCGACCTCCGCCCCGTCCAGGTAGTACTTCTTGCGCCGGTGCATCTCGCGGGTGCTGACCCGGTCCGCCTGCGCCTGCAAACTTTTTTCGATGCCCTCGATGTCGCCCGAAACGCCCAGGCTTTGCAGATCCAGAAGCTCGATGAGCTGCAGTATCAGACCATTGCGGCGGCAGAACTCGATCATCTCGGGAATTTCGGCCTCATTCTTCTTCAGGACCACCACGTTCAGCTTGATCGGAACCAGCCCGTTCTCTTTCGCCGCATCGATTCCCGCCAGCACCATCTCCAGGTCGCCTTCCTTGCAGCCCGTGATGGCGGCGTAGGTCTCCGGCTTGAGGGAATCCAGGCTCACATTCACCCGGCTCAGCCCGGCCTCGGAGAGCGCCTTCGCCTGCTCGGCCAGGAAGATGCCGTTGGTGGTCAGGGAGATGTTCAGGTCCTTTGGCATCTGCCGGATCAGATCGGCCAGATCACGACGGAGCAGCGGCTCTCCGCCCGTGAACTTCAGCGAGCGTATGCCCAAATCGCGGGCGGCCTTCACCACACTCACCACCATCTCACCGGAGATCTCCTTTTCAGGCTTAACCTCGCCCTCGTGGTGGCAGTAGATGCATTTGAGATTGCAGCGAGGCGTGAGGGCAATTCGAAGGCCCGTGACCTTTCGCCCGTAGGAGTCGACCATCTTCGTCGGCATAGTTGCAGGAGCTAACATGCTGCTAGTATTAGAACCTAATACTCGATTCAAAACACTACACTCGATTCAAAACTCGCATCGAATACGATCTCAGTGCCGGATCTCAGTACTTCTCAGTACTCGATCTCACCAAGGCTCTTCTTCAGATAATTGAGCAGCGTCATGGACACGATCATGCAGATGGCCAGGCCCGAGAGCGGCTCCTCCCAGGATTGCCGGTTTGCCGAGAAGGAATACATGATGCCGCCGGACAGAAGCGTCAGCATCAGCGTGGCCATCAGGGAAACCAGCATCGACCACATGATGGAGCCGACCTCGTACCTCTCGAAGAAGGATGCAGATAGGACAAAGGCGACCGCGGCGATTATCAGAATGAGGGATAAGGGCAGCGAAGGCCCATAGCGGAATAGCTGAATCAGACCCAGGGCAAGGACCATCATAACTACAGACAGCAGCCCTGAAGCCAAAAAAGCCTTCAGAATGTAGTTGTCAAACCGAAACTCCATTCCAACTCTCCCGGAGCTTTATAGAGCTGTATTGAATATAAAGATTGTGTAACGTCTCTGCATTCGCACTTGCGAAATGAGAACCTGGACTTGAAGTAGTGGCCCAAGTAGTCGGCATGAATAGCTGACTGCTCGGGCTTGATTAGTTAACTTGATTAATTATCAAAGCCGAAGTATCATAAGCAAATCTTGAAGCAGTCCACCATTCCTTCAAACCATCCAAGAATCATCTTTGAGGTGATCTAATTGAAGACCTATCCTTATCCTCCCGGCAAGAGCATCGTGAAATGGGTATCGACAGAGTGGCTAAAAGAGCACATCAACGATGATTTCGCTATCCTGGATGTGCAGCCGAATGTGCACGACTACATCATGGGACACATCCCGCGGGCCGTTTATCTGAACGAGGGGCTCCTCCGGTCTGCCTGGAACGGTCTTCCCGCCATGTACGTTCCGCCGGAAGGCATTTCTGCAGTCTTCGGTCGCACCGGAATTGCAGCCGACCGGCCCGTCCTCGTCTATTCGGGCGCAGGCCGCTACAGCCGGTGCGCAGCCGGGTCCGGGGACGGGTTGGAGCAGACCATGATGGCCTACTCGCTCGTGCGCTTCGGGGCCCGGCAGGTCTACATTCTGGACGGCGGCATCGAGAAGTGGAAGGAAGACGGAGGAGAGCTGACCAAGGTCTTTGCGACGTGGAAGACGGCGAATTTTCAGGCAGATGTGCAGAAGGATTTCTTCGTCGAGTATGAAGAGTTCAAGAGGCTAAAAGACGGCAGCGATGTTGTCCTGCTCGATGCCAGGCCGTTTGAATCGTACAGGGAAGGCGGGCTGTGGATCAAGAATGGGCACATCCCAGGAGCCCTGAGCCTGCCCTGGAGAACCCTCATGAACAAGGACAATGCCAAGCTCATGAAGAGCGACGAGGAGCTGCAGCAGCTAATCGCCAAGCTTGGCATCACACCGGACAAGACCATTATCATCTACTGCGGAACGGGCCGGGAGGCGACCAACGAGTTCCTGTTCTTCAAGTTCTATCTGGGGCACGAAAAGGTCAGGATCTACGAGGGCTCATTCACTGAGTGGTCGGCACATCCTGAGAATCCGACTGTAACCGGCGAGAATCCTCGTTAGGCCCGCTTGCAGCTAAAAGCCGGCTGCTATAGAGCTCTTATGAGCCGGCTAACATGCCTGCGGTTTACGAGCAGACCAATAGCCTCTGATCGAAGGAAAAAACCAAATAGCTTGCAAAACCATTATTGATGTCGAACATGAAGCTGAAAGTCAAGATCGCAGGCCCCAAAGTGCATGATGTGGGCTACCGTGTGTTCCTGCTCAAAAATGCCATGAACCAAGCCCTGCCCGGCCTCTCAACCTACAACTGGGAAGAGAACTGCCAGCAAGAGGTCGTAGTCCTGGCGGAAGGAGATGAAGCCAGAATCACCGCCTTCTTACAGGCTGTTAAGAAGAAGAAACCCGAGCTGGCTGAAGTCTCCAAGGTAACATTCGAGGATTACGACGGCGAAGTTGGGCGAATCAGCGAGGTTGCCATGTTTTGCACATTCGTTCAATTGGACAAGGCAATTCCCCTGCTCCTGGACATAAGAGACGACATCAAAGCTGTGCGCAAAACCACTGATGAGACTCTGAGCGAGATCAAAGCTGTGCGCAAAACCACCGATAAGACGCTGAGCGAGATCAAAGCTGTGCGAGAGAACACGGAAATGATTCCTCAGATTAGCGAAGACATCAAAGAGGTACGGAAAAATACCGACACAATCCCCCAGGTCCTGGAAGAAATCAGAGGCATGAGGGAAGACATCCAGCCGGGATATGCGCTTCAATTCGGACAGGTTCAGGCTGATGTTCGGGCGATGAAAGAACGCCTGGGCACGCAGTGAGCGGTTTTAAAACCAGCGGATCATCAATTGCAGGTGAAAATCACCTCCAGCCTCAATTTACAATTGTCGAGCACTCCAAAACAATTCAAAAAAGCATTCATGTTATAGCGCGCTAACAAGGTGACTCGCAATATGCTCTTTGAAAGAATCGTATCCAAAGGTCTGGCACATTACTCTTACCTGATCGGCGACAAAAATGATGCCGTTGTTATTGATCCCAGAAGAGATTGCGCAACCTACATCGAGAAAGCCTCGCCAGAAGGCATGAGGATTGCTCACATCCTGGAAACCCATCGCAATGAGGACTATTTTGTCGGCTCGACGGCGCTGGCGGCAAGAACTGGTGCCGAGGTCTGGCATGCGGATGCCGAGCTGGATTACCGCTACGGAAAGGCTGCCGTGCCCGGCCAGCGGTGGAAGGTGGGCCGCCTGGAATTCGAGGCCATCTCCACGCCCGGCCACACGCCCGGAAGCATGAGCTACCTGCTCCGCGATCCTTCCGGCCTCGACTGGGCGGTCTTCACCGGCGACGCGCTCTTTGCAGGAGACGTGGGGCGCATCGACCTCATGGGGCAGGATAAGGCGGCATGGATGGCAGGACGGCTTTATGACAGCATTTTTCACAAGCTGTTACCATTAGGCGACGGCGTCGTGGTCTGTCCGGCTCATGGGGCCGGGTCGGTTTGCGGCGAGTCGATTGCCGAGCGGCTCTGGACCACCATCGGCCTGGAGCGGCAGCATAATTTGCGGCTCCAGGTGAAAGGCAAAGAGGAGTTTGTGGCCAACCTGCTA
>JAJRAT010000183.1 GCA_028682845.1 Methanothrix sp.
AGAATTCAAGATTGCATCGGAATCATACGAAAGATATAATTTCCTGGGGATCTGGGCTATAATCGTGGATTGGTTCTTCTTCTCGCTGGTCGGCGCATCGTCTCTCGCTGTAACCGGGATAATCGACAAGCTAATCATCAGCAAATATGTCCGCAATCCACTGGCCTATCTCGCTGCGCTGGTCATATTGCAGCAGATCTTCGCCGTCGGCATCATGGCCTTTGCCGGGCTCGGATTCGTTTTCCCTCAGTCGCTCTATGCGCTGGCCGCGGGCGGCTTGCAGATAGTTCTCTGGGCCTCGTACCTGCGTGCCCTGCAGGTGGAGGAGACCAGCCGAGTCGCAGCTATGGTTTACGTATTTCCCATCTTTGTTTTTTTGGGCGCGTATATATTTCTCGGCGAGGCGCTGGCCTGGAAGGATTACATCGGCGGCGGCCTCCTGGTACTGAGCGCGCTCTTGGTGTCATATAGGCCCGTCGAGGGCGGCAACCCAATCGTCTCTCCCGCGCTCAAGTACATGGGAATATTCTGGATATTTACCGCAATTTATGCCATAGCCTCCAAGTATCTTCTGGGATTTATGGACGAGTGGCACCTGATCATGTGGTCTTCGCTCGGCAATCTGGCTGTAATCCTTCCCATGCTTTCCGTTAGAAATATTCGAGAGGAAGCCTTTCGATATATCTGCGGAGGACCGTTCCTCTTCACCGCCCTCATGGCCGATGAGGTCTTTGACTTTTTGGGAAGGGGCGCGTTCATCTTCGGCTATGCCTTGGGATCGGTTGCCCTGGTCTCCAGCGTCGCCGCCCTGCAGCCATTTGTAACGCTTATTTATGTGGTGCTTCTCGGCATCCTCATGCCTGGAGTACTAAATGAAGAGCTGACACAAAAGATGCTGGCTTACAAGGTAACTGCGGTCATTCTGATCATCATCGGCGTGTACCTGGTATCATAGCCGCATTATCTGAAATGGTCAGTTCTCAAAATTGATTTAGGAGCCAATTCCGCCTCAAGGCTCTTTTTGCCCTCTTACCAAAAGATTCAACTCCCAAAAGTAGCAAATAATATCAAGAGTTCAAAAATGCAAAAAGTTTGTAAAAAGTTCAAGAGTGATAATTGATGCAGTCAACAGGACAAATAATAGACATGAGCGTACTAATAATAGACGATGATATCAGGCTGCCCACCGCCAACGGCAGAGCCGTGCGGGCTATTGCTGATGAGCTTCGTTCAAGAGATGTGGCGGTTGTCGAATCCTTCTCGGAAGAAGACGGCCATTCCGTAATTCTCTCCGATCCGTCCGTGCAGTGCATTTTGCTGGACTGGAACTTGGGCGATGATGATCCTACAACCCATGCCAAAGCTCTGTGGCTTTTGGAACTCGTCCGTTCCAGAAATAAGCATATTCCCATCTTCCTGCTGGCAGAGCGGGGTCAGATCTCTTCGATCACCTCTGAGGTAATGAAGCAGGTCGATGAGCTTATCTGGGTGCTCGAGGACACTCCCGGCTTCATCGCCGGTCGCATTATTGCCGCCATGCGCCGCTATCGCGATCAGATTGCTCCGCCCTTTACCAAAGCATTGATGGAGTTCGCCCAGGTCTACGAATATTCCTGGCATACTCCGGGGCATACGGGCGGTACGGCATTTCTGAAGTCGCCGGTAGGAAGGGCCTTTTTCAATTACTTCGGCGAAAATTTGCTGCGCTCGGACCTCTCCATCTCCGTGGGAGAGCTCGGGTCGCTGCTCGATCACTCCGGACCGATCGGTGAGAGCGAGAAGTATGCAGCGCGAGTCTTCGGGGCGCACCGCTCTTACTCGGTGACCAACGGCACATCAACCTCAAACCGCATCATCTTCATGGCCTGCGTCACTCATGGCGATGTCGCCCTGGTTGACCGAAACTGCCACAAATCCATAGAGCAGGCCATCACCATGACGGGAGCCATTCCCACCTACATGCAGCCTTCCCGCAACTATCTGGGACTCATCGGCCCCATCTATCCGGAAAAGATACACGCGAAGAGCATTAAATCATCAATTGCCGGCAATTCACTTCTGAAAAAATCCGGCCTGCTGGCTCCTCGCCATTCCATCATCACCAACTCGACCTATGACGGCTTATGCTACAATATTCCAAGAGTCCTGGAACTTCTCGGCGATAGCGTGGACCGCATTCACTTCGATGAGGCATGGTTCGGCTACGCGCGCTTCAATCCCATCTATAAAAATCGCTTTGGAATGCACGGGGACCCGGCAAACTACAGCGGCCCGACCATCTTCACCACGACATCGACGCATAAGCTCCTGGCTGCGCTCTCTCAAGCATCGCTCATAAACGTCCGGGATGGCCGCAGTGCCGTGGACCATGCCCGCTTCAACGAATCCTTTATGATGCATTCTTCAACCTCGCCGCAATATGCCATCATCTCCTCCAATGAAGTCTCGGCGGCAATGATGGACGGTCTCGGCGGCCTTACGCTGACCACGGAATCAATCACAGAGGCGGTGGCATTCCGCCAAATGCTGCGGCGCATCTGGGCGCAATATGATTCTGTCGGGGATTGGTTCTTCAACGTCTGGAATGCAGACGTCGTTACCGATCCCAGCACGGGAAGCGTCATGTCCTTCGAAGATGCCTCAGAGTGGCTGCTGGTAAACGAGCCGTCCGTCTGGGTCCTGCACCCTGAAGACAAGTGGCACGGATTCGAAGAGCTGGAGGACGACTACTGCATGCTCGATCCCATCAAGGTATCCGTGGTCACTCCTGGAGTCTCGCTGGACGGCACGCTGAAAGATCCGGGAATTCCAGCCATGCTCGTAACGGCATACCTGGATCATCGGGGAATCGTTGTTGAGAAGACTACAGACTTCACCATGCTCTTCCTGTTCTCGATCGGCATCACCAAGGGCAAATGGGGAACACTGATCAACGCTCTGCTCAAATTCAAGGAGGACTACGAGGCCAACGCGCCGCTCGTGGAGGTTCTGCCTGATCTTGTTGCCGCCTATCCGGAACACTATAAAAAATGCATCGGGCTGCGAGACCTCGCCGACAGCATGTTTGAGCAGATGAAGAAATCAAATCAGACACAACTTCAGGCAGAAGCATTCTCAAAATTGCCGGTTCCCGATATGACGCCGGCGGAAGCCTACAGCCGGCTGGTGCATGGCGAAGTGGAGCCGATCGCCGTCAAGAACATGGCGGGACGAACGGTTGCTACAGGCATTGTGCCCTATCCCCCCGGCATTCCCATGCTCATGCCGGGAGAAAATGCAGGTCCCGAGAGCAGCCCGTGTCTGAAATATCTCAAGGCCTTGCAGGAATGGGATGGCAAATTCCCCGGATTTGGTCATGATATTCACGGAGTAGAGAACGATAAAGGGACCTATTTCGTTTACTGTTTGAAGAAAACTTAAAATAAAAAATTTGGAGAACTATGAGCGACAGCAAAACGAAAACCCTTGGGTTATTTGCTCTGGCCATGATCAATGTTGCCGCAGTGCTGAGCCTGCGCAACTACCCGTCAATGGCCACCTACGGCTGGTCATCCATCGGCTGGTACTTGATCGGAACCATTGCATTCCTCATCCCCCTGACGCTGGCCGGTGCGGAACTGGCCTGCGGCTGGCCGCAGGGAGGCGGCGTGTATACCTGGGTTCGTGAAGCATTCGGCGAGAAAGCGGGATTTATCGCCATCTTTTGCGAATGGTCCAACAATCTGGTATGGTTCCCGACGGTCCTGGCCTTTATTGCATCGACCTTCGCGTATCTCTTCAATCCCGAACTTGCCAACAACAATGCCTTCATGTTCGCGGTCATGATGATCGCGTTCTGGGGAACCACCGCTATCGGGCTCATGGGAGAGAAGGTATCCAGCCGCTTCGGATCATTCGGAGTTGTTGCCGGATCTATTATTCCTGCCGTTGTGATTATTATTTTAGGCATCGTATACATCGCCGGAGGAAAGCAACTGGCACTTCCAGCCTTTACCTGGAGCGCAGTGGTGCCGCAAATTAACATGAGTACTCTTCCCTTCATTTCTACCGTGGTTCTGCTCTTTGCCGGAATGGAGATGGCCGGGTTTCATGCCCTTGAAGTTAAAAATCCTCAGACGGACTTTCCCAAAGCGATGGCACTCTCCTGCATGATCATCTTCGCATTGACCGTAATCGGAACTCTGGCCATCGCGGCAGTGGTGCCGGTCGGACAGCTCAGTCTGGCCGCCGGTCTCATGCAAGCCTTTGAGGTTTTCTTGCGGGCTTTCAATCTCCAATGGACCCTGACTCCGCTAGCCTTGATGGTGACATTGGGCGGCCTCGCGCTTCTCCTGTCATGGCTGGCAGGCCCGGCTCTGGGGCTTGGCGAGGTTGCAGCCCGCGGAAATATGCCGCCATTCTTTGCCAAGACCAACAGGAACGGCGCTCCGGTAGGCGTTCTCATCCTTCAGGCAGTGATCGGAACTGCCGTCTCGATGCTTTACCTATTCATACCGAGCATCAGCGCGGCTTACTGGATACTCTCGGCAATGACGGTCCTCTTGCTCTGCATCGTCTACTTGTTGGTATTTGCCTCGCTGATAAAACTGCGATATTCCAGTCCGAATACCGTCCGGGCCTTCAAGATACCGGGAGGCATGACCGGCGTTTGGCTGGTGGGCGGAATGGGATTCTTCGCCTGTCTCTTTACATTTGTGATAAGTCTGCTGCCGCCCGGCAACTACGAGCATATCTCGACAAACAAATATGCATTGATGATGATCATCGGAACAGCAGTTCTGGCTCTGCCGCCCCTGGTATTCTTGCGTTTGAAGAAGCCGGGCTGGATGCCGGTAAAAAAGGCGGGGGAATAGAAGAATGGGAGATAAATCGAGAGATAATGCATTGATTGCGGCAATAATTGCCATTGCTTTGATTGCATTCTTCGGTGTTATTCAATTTGCCGGAAGCCCGCGCTCGGATTTTAGCGAGCCCGTAGACATCGATGCCATTGAGCATGCCTTGACTGAAAAGGGGCTCGAGCTTTGCGCTCAGGGCGATATCGCATGGGAGACCACACCTGGTTTCATCTCCGGAAAGTTCTATGACCTGAGCCTCAATTGCTCCGATTATGATCCAAACAAGCCAGGAGCCAGGATTTGGGTTCTTAAATTCGGAAGCG
>JAJRAT010000054.1 GCA_028682845.1 Methanothrix sp.
CCATCGATTTCTTCCAGAACCAATGACGCATAATAGCTTACATAGACCGGATGAGAAGCCCTCCGGCGAATGGCGCGATGGAGATCCTGTCCGATTGCAGCAAGATGGAGAGGCTCGGAGGCAATAGAATCTGTCCAATCCCGTCCTCGTTCACGTCGTATTTCAGCATCCACATGTCCCTGGGTGCGCTGTATGAATAGTCGGCCTCCAGATTAGGCGGGGCGTGCGAAGCATTGACGGCGACGTTTTCGCCTTGGACACAAGCCTCTGCAGGCTCGGTCTTGTTCTTCCCTTTAGCGCTTGATTTCATCTCTGCAGCCTCCCTGACCAGCTCAAAATGAGTCGGCACGCCAAATCTGGCACATCAATCTGCAGCTCAGTACAAATTTTGTTATGCTGTTGTGCACAGCTCACGTATTTAAAAATTTTGCACCGATTGAAGAGATACCGCTTGAAGAAATAAATTATAATAATATTATCTTGTAAATGATTGTTGGAAGACGGCAGGGACGGACAAATTACATGCAGAATTCATATATTAAATGATGATTATCATTTTTGCGCGGAAACACCTTTGCGCGGAAACACATCATCATTTTTTAAAAATAATATATTTGTCGCAGCAATTTTTGGTAATGGCGCAAGGAAATCAGTGCAATTATGAATTAGCTTTAAGTCGCTTGAAATGCATGAATATGGCTTGATAATGAAGATCCTTCAGGTTTCTCCTTATTTCCCGCCCCACATGGGCGGTGTCGAGTATCACGTCAAAGGATTGGCCGACGGACTGGCCGGAAGAGGTCACAGTGTACGGGTGGCCTCCTCATGCGGAAAATGGGAGAGGAATTTCACCCGCATTCCCAGCATCGACCTGCTCTATGCGCCGCTGCCGCTACACCTACCGAAAGTTGCCGCCGACATCTACCACAGCCACATTCCCAGTCCCCTCTTCGCCTTCATGCTCCGCAAAAAGTCGCCTCATGTGGTTACGTACCACAATGACGTGGTAGTTCCGGCCAGGCTGAACGGATATCGCCTTCCGCAGCTCTTCGGCAAATCACTGGAGTGGGCAAATCGCAGATTCGTCAAGCCCATACTGGATGAGGCGGAAATCGTCGTGGCAACCACCAGGAGCTATGCCGAGACGTCCCCCGTCCTTCATGACTACCTGCACAAGATCAGAGTCGTGCCCAACGCCGTGGACTGTTCCCTCTTTCCCATTGATCGGCCCAAAAAAGGATATGTGCTCTATGTGGGCCGCATGGTGAACTACAAAGGCGTCGAGTCTCTGCTGAGGGCCATGAGTGTCGTGCAGAAGAGCGCCAAGCTCGGCCTGGTGCTGGCGGGCGACGGCTATGATCGAAGCCACCTGCAAAGCCTGGCCATCCGGCTCGGAGTTAAAGCCACATTCACGGGCAGGCTGAAGCGATCCAGGCTCATCAACCTCATGTCCCGGGCCGAGATGCTCGTCCTTCCCACCGCCAGCCGCCTGGAGGCATTCGGCATCGTCCTCCTGGAAGCGATGGCCTGCGAGGTGCCGGTGCTGGCCTATGACACGCCGGGAGTAAACGAGGTGGCACTGCAAGGCGGCAGGGTATTCACCAGCACCGGCGACCTGGCTCAAAGCATTTTGGAACTGCATGAGAGCGAATCCTTGCGACGGTCATTAGGCAGGCGAGGCCGACAGGCGGTGCAGGAAAAATACTCCTGGAAGTGCGTGCTGGACAAGATCGAATCGGTTTATGAAGAGGTCGGCTGAGGAATGAGAGTCAACCTAAAAGACCGAAGGATAAGGGCTCTTCTCATAGCTTCGCTAATTAGCCTGGCCGCGATCATAGTCATATTGAAGGTCACTGATGCGAGCTTGAGCTGGAGCTTGATCAAGAGGATCGACGGCAGATTCCTGGTGCTGGCATTCCTTTTGCATGCCCTAAATTGGTTTTTTTATGCCGTCAGGCTCCAGCGACTGACATCTTTGGCCGGGCACAGGATCTCCTTTCGCCTATCCTTCAAGTCGACCCTCGCATCCAACTTCCTCGCCGCCCTGACGCCGTCTTCCGCCGGAGGCGAGCCGCTGCGCATCAAGATCCTGGCCGATGACGGCATGAGCTACGGAAGCGCCACCGCCGTTGCCGTGGGCGAGCGGCTGCTGGACAGCATCTTCTTTCTGGCCGCTCTCGCCATATTCCTTACCGCATCCGGCTTCATGACCGGCTTCGGGCTGGGGCTTGGTGTGGTCTTTTTCCTCCTCCTCTTGCTCTTGGCCATATTCCTGAGGGAGCTTGCCATCAGGCCGGACAGAATCGCACGTTTCATGGGCTGGGCCAAGGCGAAGACAGGGAACCGACCAATCATCTCAGCGATGGAAAGAGAGATCTGGCTCTTTCGCGATGCCGCCATCCGGCTTGCCAAAGAGACACTGGGGCATATTCCCGTCATGGTCGGCCTCACGACTCTTATCTGGATCTGCGACTTCCTCGTTCCATCGGCCCTTCTCGTCGGCATGGGAGAAGGCCCAAAATTTCTCTTCTCCATCACCTCCCAGATCATCCTGGCCATTGTTGCCATCCTTCCCCTCACGCCCGGCAGCAGCGGCGTGGCGGAACTGGGCATGAGCTATCTATATTCCCTGTTCGTCCCTGCCGTGCTGTTGGGTCCTCTGGTAGCCCTCTGGAGACTCATCACCTACTTTAGCAATATCGTCGTGGGCGCTGCATTTGCCGGCGAATCGATAAATGGAATATTAAAAAGATGATCGAGATTAATTTATAATTTGAAGACTTCCAAAAATAGATATCCCTGCAGGCCACGCGACCTGCAGGCTTTCCTTCATCTTTTTCTTTTCGTTCAGGCTCCCAGGATGTGTCCGATGATCCTGCCGTATGCGGGCCTGGCGATCAATGTTCCCAGGATCACACCGAGGATGATGATCAGTGCGAAGCCGGTCAACGCTCCAAAGCCCATGTAGAGCAGAGGCAGCATGGCCACAGCCGTGGTCGCCGCAGCTCCCAGGATGATGGTGAACGCTCTCGACAGGCGGCTCAAGTAGACCTTGCTGGTAGTCGCTGCCATCTTGGCACCGGCCTTCTCGGCAGCGGCGGCAGCCCTCTCCTTGATGCTGCGGTCCGCAGAAGCCGCTGCCGCCTCTCCGCCTCTCATCAGTTCATCGGTGATGATGACCAACTGATCCACGCCCGTGCCGATGACCATGATGATACCGGCCAGGCTTGCTAAATCAAGCTGCCATCCTGCTACTGCCCAGATGCCCAGCATCATGATGACCTCGCTGAAGGAGGTTGTGATCATGGGCAGGACGATCCTCTTCTCCCGGTAGCGGTAGTAGACCATTCCCGCCACGGCCAGAAGGGCAATGAGTCCGGCGAAGACCATCTGGATCTTGAACTGTGCACCCAAAGCTGCCGAGACCTGTCCTGATCCTACGATCTCGACGTTGACCGGCAGGGCACCCTCACGCAGGTGGATGTAAAGCTCTTTAGCTTTCGCAGATCCGGCATCTCCCGACCCGACCCTGGCTTCCATGCTTCTTACGGGAACCTTGTTCAGGCTACCGGCCAGCTCCGCTGCCAGAGGTGCGCTGAAGATCTCATCCTTGTCCAGGTACATGGCGATATCATGAGCATCGGGATTCTTGGTGGCTCCCGCATCGATGGCTGCCTTCTGGAATACCGCTGCTCCCTCTTCAGAGAGCGTGAAAGGCACGCCCCATCCGCCTTGACGGTCGCCTTGCGGAATATCCACGGACTCGACTGCATCTCCATAGAGCACATGCATCGATTCATTATTCTCTGTCTCGATGCGAATCTCGAACTTGCCGGGCTTGCCCACAACATCCTGAGCCGTGGCCACGTCCATTCCCGCAAGATCGATGAGGATGTACTTGTTGTCGACGATCCTGACCTTGATGTCCTGCAGACCCAGGCGGTTGAGCTTGGAGTCGAGCACTTTCTTGGTCTCGTCAACCGTTTCTGCGGTCACGCCCTGCACAAATGTATCCTCGCCCACGGGCACAGAGCCGCCCACGGGAGCCAGGAGCGCATTGAGAGACTCGCGAGTGACGTTGGTTCGGATCTCGTACTTGATGGGTGCCACGCCCACAATCTTGACGTCGGCATCCAGGTTCTTCTTGAGATAATTGGTAATGATGGTCTCGGAAGATGCCACTATGGTTACTTTGGTGGCATTGCCTTGCGTCACAACCTTAGCGCCCGAATAGCCCAGATCATCGGCCAGCGTCGGGTCCAGCTTTCCCGGAACCGTTACGACGTAAGTATCTCCGTGCTTCTCCGCATTCGATGCACCGAACTGAACTTCCAGGATCTTTTCCGGCGCGACGTCAACCTGAGTTACAGCACCCTGCAATTGAAGCTGCAAGTAGGAGCCGCCCTCCAGGTCCAGTCCGAATTTGAGGCCGAAGACCGCGATTAGAATTATGGCTAAGATCACGGCTGCCGCGTAAATGACAACCCTTGTGTCCTTGAAGAGATCATTGATGAGGCTCATTTCTTCTGCCCCCTGACGGTCTTGCTGGACCGGCTAAAATACCATCTCAAGCCTTGGGCGTTTGTAACCCAGGTGTTGAAGACATCGGCAGCCAGGCCGAAGATAAGGACCGTGGACATGTCGGCGATGACGTCCATTCTGGTGAAAGATGGTATTATGAGATAAAGGAAATTTGAGACGATGATAAGTGATATGACTGCAGCAAAAGTTGTTGCACTCATCATCAGGCCGGTTCCCATGGCACCAATGATCTTCTCGTCCACGCTTCCCTTGCGCTTTAACACTCTCATCGAGAGCAGAATATCGGTATCAACAGAATAACCGATGAGCATGAGCAGAGCCGCCACGGTTCCAAGCGAGAGCTGAACTCCGGTTAGGTTCATGGATGCAGCAGCCGTCAAGATATCGGCCAAGGCGCTGACGACCACCAGCAAAGAAACCATCGGCTGTCTGAAGACAATGAAGACCACCAAGGCCATGAGGAGGAAGGATATGGGAAGATATCTCATAACCTGCGCCTGAAGCTCTTTGCTGTAGATGGGAACCATATGCCTGATCTCAGCCCCGTCATACTCTGCATTGACCTGTTTGGCAAGGGCGGCATA
>JAJRAT010000017.1 GCA_028682845.1 Methanothrix sp.
ATATCCAGTTCTGCGGCTGACGGTGCGGAGAGTCTCGGCTGGGTGGGACTGCCGGGGCAGATAAGCAGCCGCTCGCCCTTTTCTACCACAGGCCGGTGAATGTGCCCGAAGACCAGAACCCGCACATCCATCTCTCGCGCCATCATCTCCGCACCGAGCAGATCCTGGCCGTGAAATGCCATGTGCACCAGGCCGATACGAATGCCGTCCACATCGATCACTCTTCTCTGGGGAAGAAGCTTCTTTAGCTGGGGAAAATCGGAGTTTCCGCTCACAGCCTCCAGCCGCCCCAATTCCGACAGAGCATGATAGGCCTCGACGGAAACGAAATCCCCGGCGTGGAGAATGAGATCTGCACCCTTGACCAGCCGGACGATGGACGGCGGAAGCTCCCCGCCTTCCAGATGCGTATCGGATAAAGCGATTATTCTAGTCAACGCAGATCACACGTGCATCCTTCTCATCCCGGCTTCCACGATGCCCAGGAACTCTGCGCCCACGGCTACGACGCTGTTGGTGAAGACTGAGGAGTTGATCTCAAAGATGGGGTATCTGAATTTTGTAAAGTCCGACATCAGCCAGGTCGTGCTGCTGGTGTCGCCGCTGAATACCTCGGCATACTCCGGTTTTACAGGCACGAAAGCGATATTGTCCGTTTTTCCCTGCTTGCGCAGGAGGGCGACCAGGCGAGAGGAGCGGTTTGCCGTTATGGGCATGACGTCCGATCCCTTGCTCAAGGCGCTAATAGTGCCTTCAAGAGCCTCATAGGTGTTTCCAATTCCGGTTATGGGGATGTAAACATCTCCAATCTGGAAAGACGGAGTATTGAAATCTCTCTCCCAGTAGCTGATCTTGTTCAAGTGGGTGAACCTCATCTCGAAGGCTCTGGCCACGAGCCCTGATCTTCCCACGCCGCCGATGATGTATCTTCCGCTGCGGGGCAAGAGCCTGCCCAGCCAGTGCTCCAATTGTCCTGGCTCCATATCCGCAATGAGGCGGGCATTTTCCTCAAAGTCCTTAATAGTTGAGACATACTGCGGACAGGACTGTTCGCATACACCTTTGAGCCGGGATTGGATATCTGCAAAGAGGGCGTTGAGGAATGCCAGCACCTCCAGCTCGAACTCGGTTCCCAGGGGCGAGAGCCTGGAGCGCATGTCTTTGTCCGTGGCATGTTTTGTACGGGCCTTGATCACCAGAACCGAGCCCTTCTCGTACTCGCTCACCATCTTGTAGGCCGTTCCGTTTTCGTTGGCCGTTATCAGCTTGATATCGCCGCCGCGGGTGATGATATCATCGATGTATTTGTTGACGGCCATAGTTTCGCCGGAGCCGGAGATGGCTATCCCCAGATTCTTGCCCTGGCGGTAGTGCCTTTGCACCGGGTCTTCCAATGTGAAGGGAAAGACGTTCTCAAAATGGTTCTGGATGAGTTGCAAGAAGCTGTACAAAGCGAGCGCCGACCTGCCCGCGGCAATTCCATAAACGAATTTGTTCTCAGTGGATGGCTGCAAGAACTCGGTCATGGAATCGGAGAAGGCGGCAACTTCCGCCATATCCAGATCCAGCAACTTTTCCAGGAAGCTGCACTGCAATAGCGTGGCCTCGCGGAAGGTATCAATCAGGCCTGACATATCGGTCATGTCGGACACCTACCGAGATAAGCCTTTCTAGTTCATCATTTTCAGGTTATGATCTCGTCGAGGCGGCCAAGCTTGTTGGCCATCTTGATCTCCTGAGCGATGCGCCGTCCGTTGGAGAGATTGCGCTCCACGAGATCGGAATACGGCGAACCGCTCACGTAGAGGTTGGTCCCGGCCACGATGCGTGCCGAGATCTCGAAGATCTTGAACTCCAGGTCGTCGGTCACAATTGTCTCCAGGCTGAAGGCTCCCAGCATCCCGCCGAAGAGTTCGAGCGATGTCTCCACTACCCGCTCGCCCAGCTCGAAGGCCCGCGGCAGGAGCGATTCGCGCAGCACCAGCGGCAGGTTTCCCGTTACGACGAAGCTCGGATAAATTCCGGCCTCGGCCAGCTCGTTCATGCTGCCGATGCGAAATATTTCGTCGGCATTGGACTCGACGCGCCGGTCGATGCCCAGCATCTCCAAAGACCCTTTCTTCAGGCGGTATCCGTCGGACTTGATGGGCGAGTAGAAGAAATGAATGTAATACCTGGTGCCGAGGATGAACTCCTGGATGGTGTACTTATCCTGGCTGCTCATCTTGGACTGCAATTCATCCTTGTTCTTGGCGATGAAGAAGCCGCGGCCTCCCTTTGCGCCGTGATACTTGACTATGACGGGCCGGTCGATCTCCTCTGCCGTCTCAAAGCGCATGGGGACATTGACGCCCGCTTTTAGCAGCCACTCGCGCTCCATCTCCCTGTCGCTCTCCCAGGCCAGGACGCGACGGTTGCCGAAAGTTGGAACGGCCAGCGACTCGAACCTCTCGATCCCCAGATACTCGACCAGGGAACCGTGGGGGATTATAATGACGTTCTCCTTCACCAGATCGGGGGCATAATCCAGCAGAGCCTTGTAGCTCTCCACGCAGACGAATTTGTCAGGCTTGGCCAGGGGAAAGGCATCGTAGAACTTGGGTGGCTGGCCGATGCAGATGCCCAGAGTCTTGAAGCCCTCCATTCGCGCGCCGTGGAAGATTTGCAGGCTGCTGTGAGAGCAGATGGTAGCGATGGTGAGATTGTCCTTATCGTATCCTTTCAATATCTCCTGGATCTTTTCTTTCGCAATCATGGTGATTTCCCTTTGAATTATGACCTTTGAAATTGTTAGGTTTGATCGAAGGTAGATAAGCTCTTCGGATGCAAGGCCGCTATTCGGATCGATTGGCTTAAAATGTCGAAAAAGTAGCATAACCTTCTATGTTGGCGCAAAAGAAGCGGGAGACGAAAGAGACCGGCATCGACGTAACTGTGGAGACGGAAGGATCGGGCGCGAGCAGAATCGAGACGGGAATAGTGCTCCTGGATGAGATTTTGTCGGCCTTTGCATCCGGATCGAAGTTCGATTTGACGGTTTTTGCCAGAGGCGATTTGCAGACCGGAGACCATCACACCACCGAAGATGTGGGCATCACTCTTGGCAGTGCGATCGGCCAGGTCATAAAAAGCGGCATGGGAAGCGCATCAGTTCCCTGCGGCCAGGCCCTGGCCAGGGCTGCCGTCCGCTTCGGTGAGCCGGGATTCAGGTTGGATTTCACGTTCCGGGCGCGGGAATTGGGCGGCGTGAGCCTGGAGAATTTCGGCCACTTCTTGAGAAGCATCTCTTACGCCGCCAATTTCACATTGGCCATCCAAGCCGACGGCGGCGATGATAAGAGCAAGATGCTGGCCATGAGCCTGGCTCTTGGCCGGGCGGTGGCAAGGGCAAAGCGCGACGAATGATGCTCCTGAATGCGGCTTCGAGATTTGAGATAAAAAAAAAGACAACAGGCTATAGACCACCCGGTCTTTCGAGATTGCTTTCACGCTAACTTTATATCCCGGTTTTATATCCTGGTTTTTATATCTTTTTTATATCTTGAGCTTAATATCTTGAGCCTATATTTTGGGCTTTTATCCTGGGCCTATATCTTGACAAACTTGCTCTTGGGCGCGCCGCATGGACACTTCCAGGTGGACGGCAGTTGCTCGAATGGAACGTTGTCGTTCTCGGCAGGATCATAGATGTAACCGCAGACCGTGCACTTCCACTTTGAGGCCGTGCCGGTGGCGGCAGTTCCGCCATTAATGCCGCCTGCTTGATTGCCGATCGGTATCTTCAGGGCCGTGCTGATTTCCGAGGATGAGACGCCCTCCCGACCAGCGCTGCCGACACTGCCGACACTGCCGACACTGCCGACACTGCCGACACTGCCGACATTGCCGACATTGCCGCTCCCTGTTTTTTGCAGGGCGGCAACAATCGCTTCCGCGAATTCCTGAGCGGCGGACGGGCCGTTTCCTGTGATGATAATTCCGTCCTGGACCACCGCATCATCCGAGACAATAGCGCCCTTCTCCTTGAGGTGATCCGTCTCGGATGCGGTGGCCTTCTTATCCTTGAGAAGCCCGGCATCGGCCAGGATCCATGGTCCGAGGCAAATGGCACATGTCAGCCTTTTTTGCGCGACGGAGGCTTTGGCCAGAGATTGATAGCCGGCATCTTCATTGAGCTTAAGGTTGTAGATTCCTTCTCCACCCACGAAGACCACTGCGGCATAGTCGGAAGGCTTGGCATTTATTATATCGAGATCGATCGATGCACTGCCGCCATTCATTCCCGTAGCGGTCTTGACACTCCTGGAAGCCAGGACGACGGAATAGCCCATGCTCTGGAAGTAATCGCGCGGCACATTCAGTTCATCCTCCTGGTACTGATCAGGAGCGAGGACCATCAGGATCTTCCCTTTAGTTGGGATTGTGCTGGAGACCGACTGCTTGGATGCAGTGAGTCCCGACGAGCTGCTGCCGGAATTGGTGCCCGTACCGTAGCCGGTTCCATTGTCAGTCCCGTAGCCGTTTCCAACAGTTCCATATCCCGTGCCTAGGCCTGTATTTCCGTTTATACCGCTTCCCTGAACGGCTTGACAGGATACGGGCACGAAGTAGCCGGCATAGGCAGAGTAGCAGGATGGGCAGAGCGTGTAGGGATTGACTGAGGCCGCTTCGGCCTGCGTCATGCTGACCGTGTAGCCGCAGACGGGACACTGCCAGCAGGTGAGAGTGTTTGCACCTGCGTCATATTGCGATCCAAATTGAGCATTAACCGGATTTGCTCCTGCTGCAAGCAAGAGGAGAACCAAAGACAAGAATGGGAGCTTCATGATAGACGCTAGTGAATGTTCAAGAATAAATAAAATACGAAAACAAAGGGGAAATGGCGGCTCAATGCCGAATCAATAGCATTGCCGCCGCCAAAATATTGCGACTGCGAAAATGGCGGCAAACGCGGCAAGAAATCCCGGAGCATCGCTCTTCTTGGCGGATGATGCAATGGTGACCGAGGCGTTCCTGATCGCATCCGGTTTGAAGCCTGCGACATCCGTCACATTAAGGTTTGTCGTTGCATTCGCTTTTCCTGCTTTATTTACCAGGAATGACAGGTCGGCAGAGCCGCAGCC
>JAJRAT010000223.1 GCA_028682845.1 Methanothrix sp.
ATCAACACCATCAAGAGCGGCTGGGGCCGGGCACCCATCTCGCCGATTGTGGGAGACGCGACCATGTGCATGGGCTCCTCCAACGATGCCATCATCTACGGCGGAGAGACTTACTACACCCTGAATTATGAGAATCTCGATGAGCTGCAGCAGTTCCTCAAAGGCATGCCCTCGTCAGCCTCACGGGACTACGGCTCGCCATTCTACAAGACCTTCAAGGCGGCAGGCTTCGACTTCTTCAAGGTGGATCACAACGTCTTTGCTCCGGCCAAGGTCGTCATGAATGAAACCAAATCCCGGCGAACCTTCGTCTGCGGCAAAGTGAATCCGGACGTGCTCATGGAGTCATTCAATCTCGAAGTGCTGGAACCAGTGCTCGGCTAGAACCAGTGCTCGGATAGAATCCATCAGTTCATACTTTTTTGTCGGCATAATCCAGCACATAGCCAAATCCGATCGTGATGGCCGGAATCATCAGGTAGGTTACGGCGATGTCTTCGGCATAATCCGGAAGCGACATCTTCATCGGGCCCTCCGTGAAGAGCATTAGATCAAGGACGATGCTCATGCAGAGCCATACAACCCCGATAAGAATTCCATCCTTTTGAAAACCTTCCTTAATGCTCGTGAGATAGAGGATGGCGAAGAAAACCGTCCAGGCGGCGATCACCACGGGCATGATGGACTCGAAGAGAGGACGCTGCGCTGCTCGCAAGGGAAATATCAGAACGGAAACGACGAAGGGTATAAGCCAGAGGAGAAAGCCGAATAAGCCCGCCTTCATGTATTTATTCATTTTCAAACTCCCGCATTTTGCAGATTGATTTGGCTTGTTGATCGCGCCTTTGCATTATCTCTTTTGCGACTAAAAAAGCTGTCTCTTCTCAAGGTTTCTTCTTACAGGTTTAAATGTGCGGTAATTCCCGGAATTCACCCAAAGGTTTTAACGCTGCAAAGCCCTCAGGCTGCATCATGAACTTCGGCGGCCTCTTTAAATCCAAACCCAAGCCTCGCATAGCGGAAAGCCCACCCGTGAACTATCTGGAGCTGAGGACCAAGCCCTATTATATCGTGGCCTCCGTCGAGGTCGGCAACACCACAACCAAAAGCATCCTCACGGCCACGGATATGAACACCGGCAAGACATATATCGTCAACAAAACCGTGAAGATGACAAGAGACGTGCGGCTGCCCAAGCCCGGCGAAGAAGTTTTTGCCCACACCATCAACGGCACGCCGCTCACCAGGGAATCCATCGCAGAGCTTGTGCGCAACACTTTGGTGGAAAGCCATGAGAAGGCAAGGCTCGACATCAAGACCGATTTGCACTTTGTGGTAAGATCCACGGGCGTCGTGGCCGAACTTGATTCCCCGGATCAGGTCGGCGCGTTTATTCAGGCTCTGGCGCAGGGCTGTCTGATGGCGGGAGTTCCGCCCAGGCTCATGACCCCGGCCATGAGCATTCACAACATTCTTGATAGATTTAAAAATTATACATTGATAGACAAGCTGATATTCATGGGTGCAGTGGCATCCTGCTTCCCGCCCCAGGGTTCCACGGGGGTCGAAGTTGTGGCCAATGAGATGGAGGGCGAGCTGGCCACGGCAGGAATCAAGGAAGGAAGCCGCTGGACGGATGTGGACTTCAGGAACCCTTGCCTTTCTATGGATTTCGGCACCACGCTCGACGGTCGCGTAACGAGCGAGGAGCTGCCTTATGCTCACACCATCGGAAACCTGCTCGGCCTCGCCGGCGCAATTCCTGATGCCGTGGTCCAGGGAACGGGGCTTGTCAACAAGCAAACCGGCGCGACTCTGGATATCTTCGATCCCAAGATGAAGCCGGAGTACGGCAAAGATGCCAAGGCTTACGCCGACCGGATCAACGAGATCATAAAGATCGAGAAGGTCCCCATGAGCCGCAACAAGTACGGCCTCGTTCCCGTCTGCCCGGATGCGGCAGCCCAGAATAATGTCGTTCTCATCGGCTGCGATGCGGGCGTGAACGGCAGCGACCTCCCCAGGCTCTCCGAGATTGGAGCCGAGCTTTACAAATCCAAGGGGCTGAAGACGCTCTTCGGCACGCTCGATCTTGTCTGCGCCCGCATGGCGGCAAGGCTGGTGCAGGTGGGCATGGAAGAGGGCATCGTCACCAAGAATACCGCCATCGGCGTCACCGGACGAGCGGGAATCTCCGGCAACAAGCCGCTCTTGATTTTGGAGGAGTTGGAGAAGCTGGGGCTTTACGATTCTCCTGAGAAGAATGTGGTCTTCGTGGATGACGGCCTGGCTCGCGGCGCAGCGGTAATGGCCCGCTGCATGAACTCGATGGGCACTCCCAGGAACCCGCTGGGCGGCCTGCGGGGCGGCAAGTGCATACTCAAAGAGAGGATGGACTATGAGGCCGGCAAGGGCTCGGCTCCCGTGCCCCAGGCGTCTCGACCGGACAGGGACACACAGGCTTATTTCCAGGGAGGCCATAAAAGAGCCTGAAGATGCCTGCCAAGAGATCCTCATTAAAAATTGCGCAAGGTTTGGAGATCCCCGTATCGATCCTAGAGGTCGTGCGGCGAGAAGAGATGCTCTGGATTGCGAGAGATGCGGCGGGAATGGATGCCTTCCCGCCCTGCATCAAGAACATCCTGCAAAGAACCGGCGACGAAAAAGGCAAGCACAGACTGGGGGCCATCCTCTCTTCGTTCCTCGGCCAGGCGGGCTGGAGTGAGCCGGAGGCAAGGCCGCTGTGGTGCCGGGCAGCGGGCGGCCTGGATGAGCGGATATTTTTAAAATGGTTTGGAAAGATGCACTGCCCTAAATGCGCCACCATAAAAAAGCAAAGCAAGGGCTATCCGGACCTGGGAGCTGCGGAGCTGTGCATCTGCATTCCAAATGAGCGGTGCCCGATGTTCGAGGGGCCGGTAGAGTATGCCTGCGGTCTGCTGTCCGAGGAGGATCGGAGGAGCAAAGGCGTTCTTCGGCCCATCAAGTCCTATTATCTGGCAAGAATCTATGATTGGTCCAGAGGCAGGGAAGCCGAGATCGAGCTTTCCGAGGCTGAGCACAAAGACCTTGAAAAAACATTGTTGGAGCAGGCAGGTCAAAGGAACAAGATGCTGGCATGCACAGGGGCCAAGGTGCGCGGCAGGCTTCGCCCCAAATTCCTGCTACAAGATCGGGAAGGTCCGCGCAGGCAGATGCTCTCGGATATTCTATAGATTATTTTTGAGAAATTATATTAAAATTAAATTGAAATTTGGCGTTGAAATTCGGCTTGAAAAATTCAAAAAATAAAAAGCCGGTCTCTTCCGTTTTATCCCAAATCCTTAACGGCAGGGTTGCCGCTCTGGGCATTTCCTGTCTCGGCTCCGGTGGCTTCAACGACCTCGATATCCAGTGCATTCTCGAAGTTTCCGGTTGCTTGCAAGGATGCCGATGCAATTGATACTTTGTATTCACCGGCTGCGACTTTGGCAGTCCAGACTCCGGAATATTCGTGCTCGTCTGTCTGCCGGAGGCTCACTTTTCCCACCTCTTTGCCGTTCGCATCTTTGATGGTCGCAACCGCCGTAATCATGCTTTCATTAGCCGGTACACTTGTGCCGTCGGCGTTGTTCTCTCTGAAAATGGCGCTGATCTTGACTGAGCTTCCGGAATTAACCGGCGCGGGCGTTGAGGTGATGTTGATCAGATCAATGCTGGCCTTGGCCGTGCTGGAAGCGCTCTGTGAAGATGTGCCGGATGAATCGTCCGATGCCTTCAATTTGCCTGCATCCTCGTTATTGAATTGGGAACTCGTCTGTCTGACGACCTTTGGACCAAATGCCAATGGATCTTCGCTTGTGGCTTTTCCCGCGATAAAGTTGTCAGCCGTTTGACTCCAATCTCCTTCCTGGGTGCATGTTGCGCATACGGCGGATGCATTGGCAGCCAGGCCGAGAACTGCTACCGCAAAAGCGGCAAGGATCATAATTAATATCGAATTTCTCATAAACTGAAACCTCACTCTCTCTTTCTATATCACGGAGGGATTTGAATGCGTGAATATAAACTCGCGTTCGTGTTCTGTTTATTTGATTCTGACGCTTAGAATCGAACCTGAATCGAACTTGAACCGAGCTTGAACCGAACTTGAATCTAACCAGAATCGAACCGCGATATAGATTCATAGGCATCACAAAACAATCATGGCGCATAGTGGAGCGTAAAAAAAAAATTCCGGACAGCAAAGTTCATTGATTGCCGCTCTTCAATCTATGCCGCAGCTTTGCGCTTGCACCAACCGCGCATACTCGCCTCGCAAGGCCAACAGCTCATCATGCCGACCCTGCTCAGCCACCCGTCCGTTCTTCAGGACTATAATCAGGTCAGCATCCATGACCGTGCTCAGCCGGTGAGCAATCATGAAGGTGGTACGACCGGCCCGCACGCTCTCCAGAGTATCCTTGATGGCCCTCTCGCTCTCCGCATCAAGGCTGGATGTGGCCTCGTCCAGGATCAGGATAGGCGCTCCTTTCAGCAGCGCCCTGGCGATGGCGATCCTCTGGCGCTCTCCTCCGCTCAGGCGAATGCCCCGCTCTCCGACAAATGTGTCGTATCCATTGGGCAGAGATACGATAAACTCGTGAATGCGCGCCCGTGCGGCAGCCGTCTCCACTTCCCGGTCGCAGGCGTCGCTCCTTCCAATTCGGATATTCTCGCGGATGGTGTCGTTGAAAAGAAATACATCCTGGGATACGACGGAAAATTGCAGGCGCAGCCGTTCCAGCGGGTAGCTGCGACTGTCGCGTCCTCCCAGCAGGATTCTGCCCGATTTGGGGTCCCAAAAACGCAGGAGCAGGCTTATGACAGTGCTCTTTCCCGCTCCGCTCATTCCCACCATCGCCACCGTTGAGCCTGCCGGAACCCGGAAGCTTAAATCCGACAGGATCTGCGGTTCAGTGGGAGAATAACCAAAGCTCACATTCTCGAATGCGAAAGACGGCTTTGATGTCTCGATCTCGCTCTCTTGAAGTGCCTGCGATCCGCCATGAGA
>JAJRAT010000126.1 GCA_028682845.1 Methanothrix sp.
CGGGGCAATGGAGACGCGGCTGCCGTAAATTGGAGAGAGGTGCCGCCGCTTCAGCATCTCGATCATGGCATTCTCCGGTGCGGCGTAGGAGATTCCGGGCAGCCGGAGCACCAGATCATCGATACTGCGGCCATGATAGACCAGAACCGAGACGCCGCCGATGGTGACCCAGGCGGGATTGCCCACAAAGAGCTGATCGGCTGCATGGAAATATTTCTGTACCGATTCAGGCAGAGAAGGCTGTGGCTCCGCCTGGCGCACGATATCGTGATTTCCCGGAGCAATGATGATGGAAATGCCTTTGCGAATGGAGTTTAGCTGCTCGGCGGCTGCCTCGTACTGGTCATAGATATCCTTTATGGCCAGATCGCCCTCCTGGCCGGGATAAATGCCGATGCCGTCCACAAGGTCACCGGCGATAACCATGTACTCCACCTGCGATGCAAGGCCGGAGGGATCATCGACCTCACCGTTGAGCCATTGCACAAACCTCTCCCAGGCGTCCGCCATGAAGTATTTGCTGCCCACATGCAGATCGGAGAGCAGCAACGCATAGCCTCGACCCTTTTCCAGTGACTGAGTTTGGTTCGGCATATCCGGCCAGAGCAGCGACTTGACGAAGAGCCTGCCGTTGCCGTCAGAGGTTCCCGTGACGCCGATCACCTCATCGGTGAGGATGTTGATGGATTGATCATAGATCTCGTTGTCTTTCTGGATGACGGCGATGATCATGCCGGTGGGGTCCTCCAGCTCTATGACGCGATTGCCCTTGGCCGTGGTGCGCACGTCCATGACCATGCCGATCAGGGAGACCTCCCTTCCTGCTGTGCTCTTTCCCAGCGATTCGATGGGCCGGGTGTTCAGGCGGCGAGAGAGGATTTCCCGGATCTTGGAATACCTGTCGCGAAAGTAGCGCACAAAGTCGTCGTAGTCGCCGACGCAGGTCGAACGCCCGGTGATGTCGCACTTCAGCTCCGTGGCTGCGGCCAGAGGAGAGAGCGACGGGGAGAGCGAAAGCGAAGGACTCGGCTCGCCGCGGGAAAGAGAAAATGCATCGGATGCCTCAAGGTCCAGTGAGTTGCCTTCCGCTTGATTTCTCCAGGCCGGAGAAGGTGAAGAAGAATGCGTGGATGCGGGCATAGATTTGGCAATGGGCGGCATCTGCACAACCGATTTGGCAGTAGCTGACCTGTCAACCGTTGATTTAGCAAGATCTGAGACCTGACATGCGCGAATCACGGCCACGGACCGATCAATGCCGGACAGGATCTGCCGTATCAGTTCTTCTCGCGAACCGGGGTGACTGCAGATGAGCTGAAGGGCCTCAGGCTCAAGCTGATAGCCCTGCTCCGCGAACCTCATAAGTATATCACGAAGGTCCAAACGCCCATTTTGCCCGCTGCCATTGCGAGAGCGCGACACCTGCATCATCGAAAGGAGTATAAGAACGTACCAACTGATAAATGATGCACATGAAGATCGAAGAGTGGTTCGACAGCTTGCCGCTTCCCGGCATTGTCAAAGATATAATCTTCGTGGTCGTTGTGGTGGGTGGCATTTCCATTCTCTCCCAACTGGCCTTGGGGCTCTGGACGCCGATGGTGGCCGTGGAGTCGGGAAGCATGGTTCCAAATCTGAACATCGGAGACATTATCGTAGTGCAGGGAGCGTCTCGCACTGAAGTGATCCCCTGGGATGTGGCGGAAAAGAGCAATTACACCACGTTCAATAAGCCCGGAGATGTAATATTATACCGCCCCTACGGCAAGGCAAGCCCGAACCTTCTGGATCAGTTGACAATGCTGCTGGGAATATCGCCCGGCGAGGATAAGGCCACGCCCATTATCCATCGCGCTCTGCGATATGTCAAGGCTGGGGAACCGATGTGGGAAAAAGGGCCCGCGGCTCCGTTCGCCGGATACATCACCAAGGGAGACCATAATGAGGTGATCGACCAGATGGCGGGACAGATCTACGGAGAGGCCAACATGTCCTATATCCAATCTCACCGCAATGAGATCAGGGACGTAGGAAACGATGTTTACATCGACAAAGGGACCGGCCTGCTGATCTACAAGACCCTGAATGGAACCTACGTCGGCGAAGGGATAAGCTATCTGACGCCCGTGAAGGTAGAATGGGTCATCGGCGTCGCCAGGGCGAAGATCCCGCTGGTGGGCTACGTGCGGCTGCTGCCCAATATCATTTATGATGAGATTCGCAAAATCATGGGAGCAAGTTGAATAGACAGTTGAATAGACTGATGCCGAAATATCCAAGTTATTAATTTTTAAAGGATAAATTTTTTAATTAGCCAGTTTTTAAAATATTCGGCGTCTAAACCATCAATTTTTTGTGAAATTTTTTGAAAAAATTATAACACGGATTTGCGGGCCGTGATGGCCCAATGATCCTGGTGGAACGGCAGAAGATCCATTGCCAGAAGGATCTCAAGGCCCGCCAAATTCTTCGTCTCAGATTCGTAAACGGCGCGAGGCGTGGCCGTGACATCCACGGAGCGCGTCTTCATCATAAAGAGAAGGCTGCCGTTCTCTCTCAGGTAGCGGCCTGAGTTCAGAGCTGCAATCTCTGCCTGGTTTCGCTGCGCCACATCCTGGTAGACCAGATTCACTCTCTCCACAAGGGAGCTGTACGTTTCGGGACGGGCGGCGTCGGCCAGGATGGGCACGATATTTTTGCGCCGCTCGCATAACCGGACTAGATCGCGCATGGCGCGGGGGGAGAACTCCACGGCATAAACCAAGCCGTCCGAGACAATGTCGGCAACATGGCTTACCGTCGTGCCCGTGGCTGCGCCCAGGTACAGGACCATAGAGTCGCGAGAAAGGCAGAGGTCCTTGCCCCCGCCCTTGAGCAGAAGGGCGGCGAGCTTGGAGCGGTTGGGGTCCCAGAGCCGGTAGCCGTCGAGGATGCGCTCCCCGTAAACCGGCACGGGATCGTCCGACCTGGTGGCCAGCCTCTTTTGCCCCTCCAAATCCAGGAGAAAGACTCCCGGCCGGATCTCCTGATGAGACATAAAAAAAAATTGCCCCGGATATTTTCTGGAGCTGCCCTAGAGCTCTTTTCCCATAGAGGTCGTGGTGAGCTTGACGTGCTTTACGCCCTTCAGGGACATCATCTTCTCCGCAGCTTTGCGCACATCCTGGCCCTCGCCGCGCAAAACGATCACTTCCAGGCAGTTTTCGTGATCCAGGTGCACATGCAGACTGGACTGGATGATGGTTCCAAATTCGTGCTGGATCTCGGTCAGGTTGTCCACCAGGCCCCTCTGGGAGTGAGAATAAACAAGAGTTATGACGCCCACCCTCTCGCCCTGCACGTCGCTCATCCACTCGTAGTGGACGATGTAATTTCGAATAGCGTCTCTGATGCCTTCCGAACGCGAGGAGTACCCGCGCTGCAGGATGATCTCATCAAACCTGGAGAGAAGCTTCTCCGGCAGCGAAACCCCGATTCTCATTAGTTCTTGTTCCATAATTTATCGCGATCAATATACCAATGTTATTTAGTAATAAAGTTAATGGATGAAAATGTTAAGACCGGCAAACCAGGTGCAGACCGGCCCACAAGAGGTCGAGGAATAGAGCGGAAGTAAGAGCATAGGGACCATAAAGATTTTCCCTGAGCGCGAGCAAAAAAGCAGCGGTATGACAGATATTGCGCTCTTAGGCGACCGCACTTTCCTGTTTGAGAAGCTCTTTATGGAGATCGGCGCATCCTTCCAATTTCTCCAGCCCGCAATCCTCGGCAGTCCCTTCCTGCCCCAGTACAAGATGCTATTGATTCCCACCGGCTTTGCCAATCCAGATTATTCCAAAGCCCTGCCGACTTTGCAGAGGTCTAAATCAAATATCGCCGGCTTTGTAAAGAAAGGAGGCGTCCTGACGGTCTTCGGGCCGATGATGTCCGAGCATGACTACGAATGGCTGCCCCTGAGGCTCAAATATGTCTGCGAACTGGGGACGCAGAACGTCGCGCCTTCGCAGCATAAGTGCTCCTGCCTGATCTGCACCCTAACCCCGGAATGCGACGGCTACCTCATGCCGGGCGACGGATTCGAGACTGTGCTGAAGGATGACAAAGGGAGAGCCGTCCTTGTCACGGCAAAATTCGGAGAGGGGCTGATCGTGGCCACATCGGTCCATGAATTTCCCGCCGCCGAGTACATAAAATGGGCACTTTCCCAGGCCAAGAGCGCCAAGCTTTAGGAAGAGAACGCCATGAATTTCGGAGGCCGAAATGAATGATGACGAGTTGATCTACAAGAAGAGCAAACTCAGGACGGAGATCGAGGACCTGCTCAAAGAGAAAGGGATCACTCTTGAGCGGCGCATCTCCCTCATGAACCTGGATTCAGGCGAGGTCACCTACTTTGATGATTATGCTGATGCTCTGGCGTTCATGAAGGGAAAAAAAGGCAGATGGTATCTGACCACGCCGGGACTGCGCCGCACGAAAGAGAAATGATTTGCAAAACTCGAACAAATCAGATGGCCATAAAATAGCGGCCACTATTGAAATGCCGCTCGGGCAAATATTCATATCCAGGAAAGCGGAACAAGTACAGAAGGCAAGATATGAGCAAATGCAATACTATAGTCCTGAAGCTGATTGCGGTATTGACAGCTTTGATCGGGCTTGTGGCCATGATTGCCGCTTGGGACCTGATGCTGCTCTCAAACGTATATAATTCAACCGTTCTTGTCCTGGAGATGGGCGGCGTGGTACTATGCTTGATCGGCTACTTCTCCTGGAAACACTTGAAGGCTACGAGTAACGGCAGCAAAGATTGTAGCCTATCCACGCAAAATTAATTATATAATTCAAAACGAGAGTCCCTTTTTTATCGGCATGAATTGATTATGCAATTGTCTTACATGCGTCTTCGGTTAAGACCACAATCCCTCCCTAAACCGTTCCCTATTGACATGTGGATCAAGTGCCTCACTTGAATATACATTTAAGACTGTTGAGAAATCTTGTTCAATTCCTAGATA
>JAJRAT010000218.1 GCA_028682845.1 Methanothrix sp.
CCCTTTGATAGGAAGCCCCTTTGAGTTGGCCGTGAAGGCAATGGCGCTGAAGTAAAGAGAGTCCAATGCCAGATGCCACCCATGCAGCTCAGAGGAGCCCACTATGCATCTGCCTGCGCCCAGGATAAATGCGAAGATCAATATCACAAAAAAACCAAGAAGCAGGGTGTAATGGGGGCGGACGCCATAGCCGCAGGAGAGCCATGCCACCACATCCAGGAATTTGGACACGCCGATCGGCTTTCGACCCTGGCTCAGATATCTGTATTCATAGTAGCAGTCGTTGGCATCATTGCCCAGGCCCAGGTCTTTGTAGTTTTTCACAAGAGACGGATAAGCGGATGAATCAAAGCTCAATTTGTCCTGAATCAAGCTCCAGCTCACCATCAGCCTGTTGATGTCCGCCTTTCCCAGAAATATCCTTGACGATTCGCCGAAGACGGAATCATCGAGCACCATCTTGGAGATCTTGGTGCTGTTCATGGACAGATCTTTCTCGAACCGGGTAGATGACAGATCTGCCGGAGCCTGGAAAAGTGCGTTATCGAACAGGGCATCGCCGCGGATCGTGGATTGATTGAAGAATGCCGGCCCATCGAACTTGGCATTCAGGAAGAGGGCCGAGCTATTGAAATAAGCATGAGAGAAGAGCAGGTCTTCGATGAAGTGCGATCTTATGAAATTGGCAGGCTCGTAAAAGGTGTTGCCGTAAAAGCTCGCACCATTGCTGAACTTCGTGCCGTGAAAATCCGCATTCTTCATGAATACCGAATTATCAAAGGTAGCATAGGCACTGAACTGGTCGCCCGAGAAATCCGCATTCCCATAAAATGAGCTGGACTCGAAATTGATGTAGGCCCCGTTAAATTCGGAGAATGTGAATTGGGCAGGTCCGAAGAATGTGGCATTATAGAACGTCCCAAATTTGTCGAACCTGGAATTGGCAAAGTCGGCGGTTTTGCCGAATGAGACGAAATCAAAAGTCCCGCCGTCCGGGAACCGAGAAGTGTTGAAGTTGGCCTGGCCATAAAAGCGGCTGTTGTTGAAATTGGCGGGCCCCAGGAACTTCGTATCATTGAATTGCGCATTCCCAAAGAACGACGTATTCTCAAAATCCACGTCGTCGTTTATCGTTTTGCCTTCACAGGAGATGTTCCCTTTGATTATAGAATTGGTGAATGCTATCGAATCGTAGATCGGCTTGTTTAAATTCAAGTCGCCGATTACGACAACCCGGTCGAAGTCAAGAGCGCTGCTGTTGAGATCGTACACGATGGCCTTTGAGGTAATCTCCTCATAGAACTGGCGGCTATAACCGGGGAGTGCGCCGTCCGAGGCGTTGGCCAAAGCTATCACTAGCAGGATACTTGCCAGCAATAAGTCGATCCTCAAAATCTCGCCTCCCTTGTCAGACCTAGCCCTCGCTCAAAGTATCTAAGTCTTTCTGCATTTTAAACATTGATGTGAATTTCATAAAAAATAATAACATCGAAATTGCGAAGTTGATAGTCAAATATATGGCAAATTTTGGATTAAATTATGCCGGAAGATCATGAAGCATTTTCGATGCTAAATCCGTTTCCTCCAAATACAAAGTGTTGCGAAGTTGTCAATATGCCGCTAATAATTTGGTGATTCGGATGATGCATCCATTTGCAGCATCTTATATAATGCATCTTGTATAATAATATCATAACGATCTCCAGGCCAGTTATCTTCATGAAGCAGCAAACATCTTTTAAAGCAGAAAGCTCAGAGTGACGGCACGGATGACCGAAATCCGAGACCCGGTGCACGGCTACGTAAAACTGGAGGGGCTGGCGCTGGAATTGGCCGATACGCCTCAGATGCAGCGGCTGCGCTGGATCAAGCAGCTAGGCCTGGCAAGTCTTGTCTACCCCGGCGCTAACCACACCAGATTCGAGCACAGCCTCGGCGCACACCATCTGGCCGCCCTCCTGGCGGAGCATCTCGGCCTGGAAGAGGAGGACAGGACGATGGTCTGCGCTGCCGCCCTTCTGCATGACGTGGGCCACGGGCCGCTCTCTCACGCCACTGAGGCGGCACTCGCCCCTTACCTGAGAGCGGAGCATGAAAACATCATCGACCTGCTCCGGAAGGGTGAACTGAAAGACGTCCTGGATGCCCACGGCCTTCACGCCTCAGACGTTCAGTCCTTCATTCACGGGTCGGGCCTCGGGCAGATCGTGAGCGGCGAGATAGACGTGGATCGCATGGATTACCTGATCCGGGATGCCCACTACACGGGCGTGGCCTACGGCGTCATCGATCGATTGCGCCTTTTGCAGAAGATGAAGCTTCACCAGGGTCAGCTCGTGGTGGAAGCGGGCGGCATTCAGGCTGCCACATCTCTTCTCATCTCCCGGCTCCTCATGCATCCTTCCGTTTACTACCATCACGTCTGCCGCATCTCGGAGTGCATGATTGCCGCCGCCATCCGCCGCATGGTCGATGACGGAACCAGTGCCGCCGCCGTCAAGGGCATGGACGATATCCAGCTCTTCACCGCCCTGGATCGCGCCGGCGGGTATGCTGCAGAGATGGCGGGCGACATTCGCATGAGAAAGCTCTTCAAGCGTGCGGTTTATGTGGATCTGGAGAGCCTGGACCCGTCGCTCGCCCGGGTCAGCGATACGATTCTGGCTCAGGAGATTGCCCAGGAGGCGGGAGTGGATGCAGATTATATTTTGGTGGACAATCCGCCGCTGCCCGACACCGCAGAAGGAAGCTTTCCGGCATTGATCGGAGAGGAGGTCAGGCCGCTGCGCAAGGTCTCGCCCCTGGTGAGCATCCTGGAGAGGGCTCATCGGTCTACCTGGCGCTTTGGGATCTACACGCCGCCGCAACTGCGCGAAAACGTGGCACAGGCGGCCAAACGCTGCCTGAACCTCAAGAAGAACACGGTGCAATATACCTTCTCCGACATCGATAGCGGTTACATTTTATGACGGCACCTTTAAGTTGCCGAAGAGCAGAAAAGCGAATGTATGGCATTTCCCAGCGACAGAAAGGGGATGGACAAGAACCTGCTGGTCAAGACCATCCAGACCATGAACCAGCACTTGCCAAGCAAGCGCCTTAGGTTGACCGAACTTTTGGAGATGGAGAAGCCCGGCACCAGGGGCAAGGACAATACTTTTTTTATCATGGACAAACCCGAGCTGGAGCTGATATCTCAGTCTCTGCCCAGATTCATGTGGGGCCGCCTGAGACTGCCCATGCTCATCGAGATGTCTCCGGATTTCGGCAGCGGGGCCGCTCGCTTGCAGGGCGAGGCGGAAGTAGAAGCGGTGTGCAAAATCCTGGGCAAGGAACGACCATCCGGGACGCAGATCATCATCTACATGCCCGAAGTAAGAGAGCTGCGCAGAAAGCTGCCTACCACCACTCAGTATGCCTTCGTGACCAACCTCAGACTAAATACGGACGACTGAGCCGGACCGTTCCCGCGGCATCCAAAAGTCAGACAATCATCATTTAACTAAATCTATTTAATCCTTCGAGCATAATTACACTCTCATAAATATTGTAAATTGGAGGATGATATGCCCGAGAATACTCTGACGGAAGGCGCGCGCCAGTTCGCCGTAAAGATGAATTTAGGCTCCTACAAGGAAGCTGCCAAGATCAAAAACGATTATGCCCTCCCAAGCGACATGATCCGCGATGCCGTAAAGAGAGCTTATGATGCCAATATGAAGAAAGGGGACTATTCCCTGGCGGCGGATCTGGCCAAGCAGTACGACCTTCCCGCCGAGCTGAGAATTGAGGCCGCGCAAAGATCCTTCCACAGGAAAATCGACAGCGAATTTTTCCGTGCCGCCGCCGGCTACGCCAAGGACTTTGGCCTTCCCGAGGATATGGTGCGGGAAGCTGCAATTCAGGCATTTAACAAAAGCATGAGCTTCGGCCTGGTCAAGAACGCGGCTGAGATCGCTGAGGAGTTCAGCCTGCCCGAGAATATGAAAACGCAGGCAGCCACGAAATCCTTTGAGCAGCACATGGATGCGGGCCTGTACCGCAAGGCTCTGAATATCGCCGTGAAGTACAAGCTTCCGGAAGAGATGGTTCAGGCGGCTGAAAATAAGATCGTCTGAGCCGATGCCCAAATCTTTTGGCTGCGATCAAATAGCGTTGCAATCAAGCCCCGGTATGATGCGATGTTAATGCGATGCTAATGCGTATTACAGGCTGCAGCTTCGCTGGGTAGTTTACTCCAAAGCTTTGAAGATGGAGCGGCTCGAATAGGGTCAAGCATGTCCATGTCCATAGTTGTTCTCACGGTAGGCGGCTCAGATTCGGGTGGCGGTGCCGGAATCCAGGCCGACCTCAAGACGTTTTCCATTCTGGGTTTGCACGGGACCTGCGCCATCACGGCCATCACGGCGCAAAATACTCTTGGCGTTCAGGGAGTTTTTCCCGTAGGGATAGATGCCCTGAAAGCGCAGCTCAATTCCATAACCGACGATTTTCACATCGTCTTTGCCAAAACCGGGATGCTCCACTCAGCGGAGAATGTGACGGCGGTGGCGGATCATTTTCGCAGACTCGGCATTCCCTTCGTCCTGGACCCGGTGATAGAAGCGGAAGCGGGCGGAAGGCTGCTCCGGCCTGAGGCGGTCCTGGCATTAAAAGAGCATCTCATTCCGCTCGCTCGCGTGGTGACGCCCAATATCTTCGAGGCGGAATCTCTCACCGGCATTCATGTAAGCGACATGGCCAGCGCGAGCAGGGCCGCGCAAAAGATCCTCGACCTTGGGGCCCGTGCCGTCATCGTCAAAGGCGGACACCTGGACTGCACCGACCTCGTTCATAGCGGTGAAGAGACGGTAAGAATTCCGGGAAAGAGGATGGCGGGAGGAAACCACGGCGTCGGATGCACCTATTCCGCGGCTTTGACATCATTTCTCGCATTGGGATCTACCTTGCCCGAAGCGGCAAAGGATGCCAAGGAATTCGCCGCAAATGCCGTCGCAAACAGCATGAATGC
>JAJRAT010000192.1 GCA_028682845.1 Methanothrix sp.
GGGTATTACGCTCCTCTTCAGAAAGTGCAACAACGTATTTCTTCATATCCAATTCTCCCTGTTTGGTTATGAAGCTAATACATCATATACTTTACGACGTTATAAAAATGACGAGACACTAGAAAGCATACCAGTAAGAAGCATACCAGTAAGCTGAAAGCTGAAGGATGGAATTAAGATAAAAAATGATTTTGTTCGGCGCAAGGCCTGCGCCGAAACATCCGAATGCTATGCCGAATTTACCTGGCAGCTTTGGCCACGCGCTCCACACTGTCTCTGTGGTTTATGGCGTAGCTCTTGACATCGCGGTTGGCTGCGGCGATGATCTCATCCGCCAGAGCAACCTCTGCAGTCTTGACCTTCTTAAAGGAAGCCTCGCGAGCACCCTTGGATATGAACATGAGTGCCGTGTCCACGCGCCTCTGTGGAGCGGTATCGACAGCTTTGGGCACAGTGATGCCGCCGTACTTGAGACGGACGACCTCTTCGCGAGGTCCGGCATTGGCTATGGCCTTGGCAAGAACCGAGAGTGGGTTCTCCTTGGTCCTCTTGGCAATGATGTCGAATGCGCCCTCGACGATGCCGTAGGCCTTGAGCTTCTTGCCCGTGTTCCTTTCCTTGCGCATCATCTTGTTAACCAGGCGCTCGACGATGTGCTGCTCGGACTTCTTGAACTGCTGCTTGGCATGTCTGCCGCCGGAGTGCATGACCGCCCTGGGGGCCATTCCCATGTAGCCCTTGACGCTCAGGTCTGCAATCTCAACCTCAGCCGGGTCCCATTTACCGAATACCTTCATTTAAATCACCTTACCGGCTTCTCCTTTCTTCCTCTGACAAGCTCCAGCAGAGATACGTTATTGACGGCGATGACCTTGAACCTGACACCGGGGATATCACCCATGGAGCGTCCCTGACGCCCACCGATGCGGTCTACGACAACCTCGTCATGCTCATCGATGAAGCTGATGGCTCCGTCGCCCGGGCAAAAGGCAGTTACTTGGCGACCGTTCTTGATGAGCTGTATGCGCACGGCCTTCCTGATGGCCGAGTTGGGCTGCTTAGCCTCAATTCCAACCTTCTCCAGAACTATCCCGCGACCCATGGGCGCTCCTGCCAAGGGGTCTGCCTTCAACTTGCTTCCAGACATTCTGCGGATATATTTAGGATAGCTCCACCTCATTGTCTTCCTATCACTCTCCAGTTTCCTGGCGGCATAGATTCCATTTCCCATTCATTTCACCTTGAGTAAATCGCGATCATCTCATTGAATTATGATATCGTCAACGCCATGATGTCTCTGAGCGAGCATCTTGGCTTTAAGTATGTTGCGGCCATCTCTGCCGATGGCAATGCCTTTGTCCTTATTTGCTACCTCTACATAAGCCAATCGCTTATTATTCTTGTTGACTACCATCACATTCTTTATGGCAGCCGGCTGGAAGAGGTTTTCCAAGAACTCTTTCACGTCGTCGCTGTACTCGACGATCTCGATCTGCTTTCCTACTGATTTCTTCACCCGGTTGATATTCGAGCCTTTCCGGCCTATGGCCGCACCCATATCACCCTTCTTGATGACAAAAATTATGCGGTCATTGTCTCCGTCTACGACACAATCCCTGGCCATGCCGCCTGTCAGGCTCTCGAACAATGCTATGTATCTGATTCCTTCGGTGGTGAGTTTAAACTCACTCATGCCTCAACACCTCGGATCTCACGCTGCAGTGCCAATATCTCCGAGTCGCCTGGCTCAATGATGGCCAAAGCGGCCACGGAGAAGGGTTTCCCACAGGCAGATCCGAGGTCCTTGCCCATACCCTGGTAACCGTAGACTGGAACATCTATGGTTTCCAGTTGCATCCTCACGTCCATTGGACAGTCGGCCGAATAGACTATCAGCTTCGCCTTTCCGCCAAGTCCCGCCTCTACCGTCCTGTTCGATCCCAGCAAAACATTTCCGGTTCTGATGGAGCTTCTCAAAGCCCTATCTACGTTAATCATAGCTACTACCTCATCTCTTGTTTGCCACCAGCGTCACGTCTCCCGTGCCGAGCTGGATAGGCTGTCCGACGATGACGTTTTCCGTCACGCCTTTGAGATCGTCTACGTCCCCGCGTATGGCTGCATCCAGAATGTGGTTAACCGTAACCTCGAAGGCCGCCCTGGCAAGCACACTGGCCTTTTCGCCGGATACTCCATGTCTTCCGATCTGCTTGACCTCTCCGTCCACAGTCATGATGTCTGCGACAAGCATGATGTGCCTCACATCTACGGAAAGACCCTGTTCGCGCAGGGTGTCTGTGGCCTCGTTGATGATGGCGTTTCGTGCCGCCTCGATGCCCAGCACCTCTCCGATCTCATTTATGCTGTTGGTCTTGATTTTGGCCGGGTCGACGCCGTCAAACTGCATAACCTTCTTTATGGACGACCCTTCCGTGTAAAGGATGTACTCTTCGCCTTCTTTGCGAATCACGACGCGTTTTATGCCCTCTACACCTTTAAGTGATATCCTCTTGATCTTTTCCACAAGCTGGAGAAGCTCGCGGTAGGACGGCTCTTCGGGAGCCATCACCAGCAAATTCTCCTTCAGCTCCACGGCAAGCCCCGTCTCTTCTTTAAGCTTGTCCGCGACCTCTGTCGCAGTAATCTTGCGCTGCTCCAGGGCTCCGGGGTTCAACTCGATGAGCACGTTCATCTCCGCCAGGTCCGTAGCAATGGACCCCAGGTGGAGGATGGATGTGGACTCGATGGCCCAGGCCACCTCGCGGGCTAAGTCTCGATCGTGGGCATAATCAGGATTAAGCCTTATGGTCATGGTCGGCGTGGAAGGAATCTTCCTCGCGTCCACGATCTCGATGAGCCGGGGAAGCCCGAGGGTTACGTTGATCTCGGCCACACCGGCGTAGTGGAAGGTACGCATGGTCATCTGCGTGCCGGGCTCGCCGATGGACTGGGCCGCGACCACGCCCACAGCTTCGCACGGCTCCACGCGCGAATGCTCATAATCCGATTCGACCGTGTTTATGATCTCTTCCAACTGCTCTTCGGTGACCTGTTGGCCTTGCAGGCCCGCACGCAGAGCTTCTTTGATGCTCAGGGGGAGTTTCACGCTCTCCAGCTTATCCGAGATCTCCTTTTCCGATAGGCTCATACCGACTCCTTCTTGAGCACGTTTTTGATGATGCGTTTGACGTTGTCTGCGCTGGCGTAATCTCTTCGGGAGGCATCAACTCCATCTTCGCCGTACTTGAACTGGACGATCATGCCCCTCGTCTCCTTCACCGTGCCATCGTATTTGACCTCAAGGTCTTGCAGAGCATTGACCAATCTACGCTGCAGGTAGCCGCTCTGGGATGTCCTGATGGCCGTGTCCACTAATCCTTCGCGACCACCGATGGCGTGGAAGAAGAACTCCGTCGGGTTCAGTCCGTCTTTATAGCTCGATTCCACGAAGCCGTGCGCCTCAGCTCCGAGGTCGCCGCAGCGGAAGTGCGGCAGCGTTCTGCCGGCATAGCCGCGCTTGATTCTCTCGCCGCGCACGGATTGCTGGCCGACGCAGGCCGCCATCTGGGTCAGGTTGAGCATGGAGCCGCGCGCTCCTGAGACAGCCATGACCACACCGGAGTTGTCCAGACCAAGGTGGCGACCGGCGATCTTGCCTGCCGTATCCCTGGCTTTGCCGAGAGTCTGCATGATTCTCATCTCCAGTGTCTCATCCAGTGTTCGTCCGGGCAGCGGCTCCAGCTCGCCTGCATTGTAGGCTTCGATGAGCTGCTGCGTCTTCTCGCGAGCGGTGCGGGTGGTCTCTTCGATCTGATCGGCAGCGGCCTTGGGGATGTCCTCGTCATCTATGCCGAAGCTGAATCCCGCGTGCATGATGCCGCGCAGCGCAAGCCTGGTCATCCTGTCCAGGAATTCACTCGCCACGGAGCGTTCATACTCCTTTATTATCCTGTCTGTTATCTTGCCCTTGAAGGCACCCACAGCCTCGGCGTCGATGGTGCCCATCAGGAGCTTACCGTCCTTGATGACCACATAAACATCGTTCTCGCAACCCTCATTCTTGCATACATCGCAGTTATAGCAGAAGTCGGCCTTGAACGCCAGGTCCAATCCCTTGGGGAGGATGAGCGAAAAGATCTGCTTTCCCGTCCAGTAAGGCTCGCCGTCCACGATGCCCTCCGGCTCAGGCAGTTCGGGTATATCGAACTTCTTCAGAAGCTCCATCGCGCTGCGGCGGTCGATGGGCTTCCTGCCGTGCGTGAGAAGGAAGGAGCCGGTCACGTAGTCATGAATGCCGCCGATGATGGGTCCGCCGAACCTCGGCGAGAGGATGTTCTCCTGCACGCGCATGAGAATCTCTGCCTCGGCGCGCGCTTCCTCGGTCTGGGGAACGTGCATGTTCATCTCGTCCCCGTCGAAGTCTGCGTTGTAGGGCGGGCATACGGCCGGGTTGAGCCGGAAGGTCTTGTAGGGCATGACCTTGACCCGGTGAGACATGATGGACATCCTGTGCAGCGAAGGCTGGCGGTTGAAGAGGACGATGTCGCCGTCGGCCAGTTGCCGGTCGATCTTCCATCCGATGTCGATCTGCTCGGCAACCTCCTCACAGTTCTTATCCGTGACCTTTACCCTTCTCTGATCGGGACGCGTGACATAGTTCACTCCCGGATGCCTGTCGGGGCCGCGGCGCACGAAGGTCTTCACAATCTCCTTGTTCCTGACGTTGGCGATCATGGGCACGGAGAGCTCCATAGCGATATCCATGGGAACTCCCACCTCGCCGATGCTAAGGTTGGGATCGGGAGAGATGACCGTCCTGGCGCTGAAGTTGACACGCTTGCCGGACAGCGAGCCGCGGAAGCGTCCTTCTTTGCCCTTCAGGCGCTGGGAGAGCGTCTTGAGGGGCCTGCCGCTGCGGTGGCGGGCGGGAGGCACACCGGAGACGGTGTTGTCCAGGAATGTGGTGACGTGGTACTGCAACA
>JAJRAT010000157.1 GCA_028682845.1 Methanothrix sp.
CGGGAAAAGTCTATGGCATTAACTATGTCGTGGTATGAAAACGAAAAAACCAAATAGCTTGCGGACACTATCAGTCTTGAACATGAAGCAGAAGATAAAAATCTCCGGCCCCCAAGTGCACGACGTAGGCTATCGAGTATTTCTATTGAAACACGCCATGAACCTAGCCATACCTGGACTTTCGACCTACAATTGGGAAGAGAACTGCCAGCAAGAGGTTATCGCCCTGGTAGAAGGAGATGAGGCCAGAATCGCAGCATTCCAGCAGACGGTTGAAGGGAAAAAGCCAGAAATGGCCGATGTTTCCAGGATTACTTTCGAAGAATACGACGGCGACGTTGGACGTACCAGCGAAGTTGCCATGCTATGCTCTTTCGTTCAATTAGACAAGGCGATCCCACTTCTCTTAGACATAAGGGACGACATGAAAGAGATGAAGGGTGATATGAAAGAGATGAAAGGCGATATCAAAGAGATGAAAGGCGATATCAAAGAGATGAAAGGCGATATCAAAGAGATGAAAGGCGATATCAAAGAGATGAAAGGCGATATCAAAGAGATGAAATGTGATATCAAAGCTGTGCGGAAAACCACAGATTCGACGCTGGAAGAGATCACAGGTCTGAGGGAAGACATTCAACCAGGGTACGCAATGACCGTCAGGAAAATGCAATCAGATATCATTGCGATAAAAGATCAGATCGGCATGCATTGAAATCGCTTTCCTGTTGCACTATTCACCGCAGAAGGCGAGTGTGTCAATCGAAGGCTGCCATGTGCGGATAAATGAGTATGATTGATTATTAACAACACATCAATGAGCGCCATCTTTGGAGAGCTTCTCACCTTCTCTCAGGAGAAGGGACCGGAAATCAGACTTCGGGTTTACGGCGACGAGTTTTACGCCCGCTATGAGACCGAGGAAGGCTACTCGGCGATCTATGATGCGAAGCTCGGGCGGTTCGCCTACGCACTGCTGCAAGAGGGCAGGTTCGTCTCCAGCGGAATTGATCTGGAAAAGTCCCCGCCGCCGGGAGCCGAGCCTCATCTGGAGGAATCAAAAGAGGTACGCGCAGCCAAAGCCGAAAGTAGGTTTTCCAGAAAATAGCCTGCATTGCAGATTTGGTGGCTTGTGTATTCGGATTTATTAATTTAGATCTCGAAATACTGGCACGATAAAACGCATGTTCGTTTTGTGATATCATTAAATAGTTATCCGGAAATATCCAATTCGCCCGAGCGCCAGAAGGCGGCGGTCACCATTCAGCGCACGCTGCAGGTTGATTCGGTATGAGTTCGATATTCGGTGAGGTCTTGACCTTCTCTCAGGAGAAGGGACCGGAGATAAAACTGAAAACATTCGGTGACGAGTTCTACTCCCGCTACGAGAATCCCGACGGCTACACCGTGGTTTATGATCAGGACCTGGGAGTCTACTGCTATGCCCGTCTGATCAACGGGGAATTCGTCTCCAGCGGTGTGGACGCCGGCCTTGAGCCTCCGGCCAATGTGCGCCGCCACTTCAAAGAGTCGGAACAGGTCCGCAATTGCAAATTTGAAGCCCGATTTTCCAGGATGAACCCCGTCATCACCTCTTACAGGCCAAGCCCCACTCTCAGAACCTTCGGCTCGGAGAAAGGACTGATGGAAGGCCGCCGCGTCAGCGAGGGCGAGGTCCGCGGCCTGACCGTCCTGGTGCAGTTCAAGGATGTTAAGAGCACCGTCACACGCGAGGATGTGGAGGCGCTGCTTAACGGCCACGGCTACCGCGAGAATGGAAACTTCTGCTCCGTGCGCGAGTACTACAGTCTCATGTCTTCCGGCAAGCTGGACTACACAAACGTCGTGGTGGGACCCGTCACCCTGAGCCGCAATCTTCAGTACTACACGGAAAACCTGCTGGTAAAGGAAGCTATGGACCTGGTCGTCAAGAGCGGCATCGACCTCAAGCAATTCGACTCGAAGGGAGTGGGCATCATCGATGCCATGAGCTTCCTTTACGCCGGCCAGACCCAGTACGTGGGAGAACTCTGGCCGCACAACCATGTCATCGATCTTCAGTACGGCAATATGAAAACTATCTTTTACATGCTCTCCAGCATGGGCCGCAGCAAAGAGGACCTCGGCATCGGCACCTTCTGCCACGAAAGCGGGCATATGCTCTGCCGCTGGCCGGATCTTTACGATTACGGCAACCGGGACGGCGACTTCGAGAAGAGCGCCGGGCTCGGCTACTACTGCCTCATGAGCGCCGGAAACCACAACGACAGCGGAAGAACGCCCTCGCCCGTTTGCTCCTACCTGCGCAACCTGGTGGGCTGGTGCGACAAAAAGGTCCTGCTGAACAAGTGCGGCTCTTACCAGGCAGAGCACGCCGACTACGGGACGCTGATGATCTATGAAACCGGAAGGCTGAACGAGTACTTCCTGGTGGAGAACCGCTCTCAGTCGGACCTTGACGCCTCCATTCCCGCCAGCGGCATCGCCATCTACCACTGCGACACCCTGGGCTCGAACGAGTGGCAGGGCGGCAGCGCCTCCAAGCATTATCAGTGCGGCCTTCTCCAGGCGGACGGCAGCCTGGACCTGGAGAACAATCGCAGTATGGGCGACGCCAGAGACCTCTACGGCAGCGTAAATGGAATCGCCATCAGCCACTCCACACTGCCCGCATCGCTCCTCTGGGACGGCTCCGACTCGGGGCTGCAGATCTCCAAGATCAGCTCGCCGGGAAAGATCATGACCTTCGTGGTCGGCCAGGCCGATTCAGAGCTAACCGTGTCGGGCACGTCGGCCAATGCCGCAAAGATCCCGGACAGCAGCGTCTCGGGCCTGAAGGATATCATCAAAATCGATCAGGACGGCAAAGTGACGAAGCTGACTGCAACTATCGACATCAGCCACAGCAACATCGGCAATCTGAGGGTGGAGCTGCTCTCTCCCGGCGGAAAGAGGGCCATACTGCACAACCGCACCGGCCTTGGCAAGAAGGATTTGAAAAAGAGCTACGATTCCAAGTCCGCCGCAGCCTTGACCACATTCATCGGCCAGCCCATCAAAGGTAAATGGACCTTAACCGTGCGGGATCTGGCCAAGAGAGATACGGGGATGCTGAATAAGTGGAGCATCGAGATAGGATACTGATCGTGGCTCATAATCCCGCCGCGCCGTTCGCGCCATATTTGGTGCTCAGATCCGGTGAGGCGGCCATTGATACTCAATTGGTATCTCCACGATCTTCAGGTGAATCTCACGCGAGACTTAAAGCTAAATAATTCCCTGCGCAATCATCCGGTGTAGAAGGTGAATTGAATTGAAGTCTACTTATCTTTATTTCTCTCTCCTGGCACTCTGTCTTTGTGTCGGAGCGGCCGCCGCCGAGCCCTCGTCTCTGGAGCAGGCATTCGGCATGAGCGGCGGATTTGTCGATGAGAGTTTCATCAACAGCATGATCGGCCTCGGAGAAGATGCGGGCCTCCCCTGGTCAGGCACGGCCTTTGAGGACCCAAGCAGCGCTTATTCATTGTTCAGCGAATTTTACATCAACACCAGCGTGCCGATTGTGGGCGGATCTACTCCGGTCAAGTTCGATGTCACCCATAAGAAACCCACCAAGGTTTATTTCGGCAGCGGCAATGGCATAACCTACACACAATACCAATCCTTCGTGTCCACCACCAAGGGCAATGAGCTTTGGATTCAGAAGGGGGCCGACTGGTCCCAGTATGCCATAGTCCCAACAGGAACTGCTCTGCAGCTCATCGCATTCTCGGCTGCCGCAGGACAGGCGGACTACTTCGACACGCTTCAGACGGATTCAGCCTCCGTGACCAGCAAGCGTGTGACCTTCTTCTCCGGCTACCAAAACATGAACTTCGTCGCCGATAAGGTGGGAAGGCACATCCTGCTCTTCGTGATCAACAACCAGCCCAGCAACGCCATCATCATCGATGTGATCAGCGAGGCCCCGCCGGCAACGCAGACCACTGCACAGACCGGCATGCCGACAACGTCTGGGGCCGCATCCACGGCAACCTCGGCCACAACAACATACAGCGGCAAGACCACCTCAACCGGAAGCGTCAGCCAGACTTCCAGCAGCAGTGTCAGCCAGACATCCGGCACAACTTATGGCGCAACTTACGGTGCAACCTATGGCACAACCTACTCTCCGACCTACACCCAAGCAACGAGCACCGTCGCGGGCGACACCCCCGTCACCATTCAGAGCACGATGAAGGGCTATGATGTCTATGTCGACGGCGTGCAGATCGGCAAGGACGGCTTCAATGGAGACGCTCTGGACGGCGTTTTCAGGTTCATGGTCGTGGGCGGAAAAACTCATACCATCCGCATCTATGATGGTGCGAACAACTACGAGAAGCCCATGTACTTTGAAAGGGGCGTAACCAAGGTCATCAATGTTCCCGCAGCCACCACTGTTTATACCACCGGCGGGTACATCTGAAGCCCCCAATCCTCTTTCGGCTGGCCGGAAAATGGCTGCAAGGCGGCCTGCAAATAAAAAAGTCGGCGCAGCTATTTTTTTTTCATTATTTCCCCTTCAAAAAATGCCTTAGGCAAAAGCTAAATAACCCGGACCGCAACACCCCAACCGATGTTCTCCGGCTGGGACGAATACCATCTGATCAATAAAGAGCTTGCCGCACTGGTAAGAGGCCTCCCCAAGTCAGATCTCGGCGAGGTCATTTCTTATGTTCTATCCGCGCCGGGAAAGCGTGTCCGGCCACTTATTCTGATCTTCTCCGCCCAGGCATTCGGCGCGGCATCTTCCCGGTCAGTGAACGCCGCTTTGGCCATTGAGCTGGTCCACGCGGCATCGCTGGTTCATGACGACATTCTCGATTTCGGCGTGGAAAGAAGAGGCTCCCCCAGCACTCTCGAGCGCTTCGGCCCGGAGGCGGCGCTCCTGGCGGGAGACTATCTCATATCAAGGTCGCTTGA
>JAJRAT010000199.1 GCA_028682845.1 Methanothrix sp.
CTCATACGAACGCAATCTCCCTGGTAGCTGCTCTTCTCGTCCACTACGAATATGTCCACCTTGCCGAGCAGCGAGCGCACGCCCTCGTCGTCGGCGGGAACCCCGCAAGCTGCCATGAACTTGGCCGCCGGACCGCTCACGGGTCGGTCGCCTACCAATGGGCTGACGGCTACTACTATTTTTTTCTTAAGCCGTTCTCGAACTCCCGGCAGGGCCAGGATGGGGCCGATGCTGGTCACGGGATTGCTGGGGCCGAGCAAGACCACATCCTCTCGGCCCAGCAGCTCCAGGAATCCGGGGCTCGGGCGGGCATCCTCGATGCCCTTCAGCCGCAGGGAGAGCACCTCGGGCATGCCCCGCTGGCCTACCCAATAATCCTGAAAATGCATCTCGCCGGAGGGTGTTTTGATCATGGTGGAGACGGGGTCGTCCGTCATGGGAACGACCTTCTGCTTGATGGAAAGTGCGCCTGCCAGTGCGTCAATGGCTGAAGACAGGCTGGCACCCCGTCGAATCAGATTGGAGCGGAAGATATGGACCGCCCGATCTCTATCGCCCAGGGCGAGCAACTCCTCTATGCCGAGGCTGTGCAAAAATTCGTGCGTCTTGAAGCTGTCGCCCTTTATGCCCCACCACTTCTCTTTGTCGGCAATACCTGCCAGTGCGTAGAGGACGGTATCGATGTCGGGTGTAACCAGATTGCCTGAGATCCAGGCGTCTTCCGCGGTATTTACCACCACGGAAAGCTTCTCTGGTGCAAGAAGCTCTTTTAGGCCTAAAAGAAGCTTGGGCGTTCCTGTGCCGCCGCCAAGTACGATCATGCTATCATCGCATCATTTATCCGATACATCCAGGATGAGCATTCCCGTCTGCAGGGAATCGATCTCCTCGCAGGTTAGGGTGCATCTTTGCACCTTGTCTGAGACAATGGCGCTGTTTCCCAGCGGGTCTTCAAGAATCAATGTGAACTCGAATTGGCCGCGTCTGGCCTGGGCAACTTGCTCTAAAATCTCTTCACCTTTTCTGGTGCTTTCCTCGCTGCCTGCCGATCGTGCTGATCTGGTGGCGAAGCCTACGATACCCTCGATCCTTTCCAGAATTCCTTCCACATTGGATACATAGGACTCCGAGGCATATCCCGGCTCAATGTTCACGCCAATCTCAGGGATGCGAATGGTTCCGCTGGAGGAGCGAATGACCCTGGCATCCAGGTCGTCAACCTCAGTGACCTGCAATGTGTAGCGTGCCGCCTCCTTTTGGCCGAGCAGAATGGTATCGCTATGACGGAAGCCGCACTCGCAAACGCCGGCAATGAGCATCGCTTCGCCGAAGTATGGAATATCCTGGGTCTCCCAGGAGAACTGCATCATTTGGTTGCAGATAGGACAATTAGCTGCTGTGGTAAGATTCAATCTTTGCCTCCAACTACCTTCTCGCGGTCGATCTTTATACCATTCGGCACCAGGACCACCAGGTCGTCGCCGATGCCGGCGATGTCTCCGGACACATCATCCACCGCTTTCTTCAGCTCGCCGATAGCCCGATCAAGAGCGGCTTTATCCCTCTTCAGCCCGGCAATATCGACAAGAACAATGTTCCCGGCGTAGATCTCCTGCTTGATCTCAGGAAGCACCTCGACCTTACCAAGCTCCGCTACCCTCAAGACGATCTCGGAGGAATTTCCCATCTCCTCAAACTGTCCCAGATCCACCTCAGAGTAATCGGCTTCTCCGCTCTTTCCCAAAGCTTTGAGCTTTTCCAGAAACCCCGCCATTTTTACAATCCCCTCACTGGAAAATGCGTAATATTATATTTATATTTAGCGTCTCTACATATCCGTGAGCTTCACGCCTGCCAGGCCCATAGCCACCATGAAGAGCAAGACGATCAGGGCGAAACCGGATGATCTAAGCTCTGCCGGGAAGGCGATCTGCACCGCGAGAATGAGGGCGATCATGAGAAGCACGAGCCCCGTGCTTATGCCAATCTCCATCCAATTCTTCTTCACAAGCATAGCCAAGCCCAGCCTTAGCAGATATACTTTTTCACCACCAGTCCGCTCTCATCCGCCAGGGCGGCGACAAGGTCGCGGGTCTTTGTGCCATGCCATCCCAGCTTGATGAATTTAGGGTACACGGGCAGCCTTTCCTGAAGCGAATAGCCGTTCGGCCCATCAAACTCGTCCGCCAGCGCTTCCAGCTCCGGCCAGGGCCGACCGGGATTGATCCAGTCCGACGTCACAGGACTCAGTCCGCCCAGATCGTTTGCACCGGCGTCCAGCAGCGGCTTCGGATCTGTGAGGTTTGGCGGGATCTGGATCGCTACATCGTCCGGCAGGATCGCCTTCGCCATTTTGACCACCGCGCAAAGCTCTTCTGCACTCGGTCGCTTTGCCTCGGCCAGAGGTGTTCCTGCTTTCGGGTCCAGCGGCTGTATGATGACCTCCTGAATGTGATCGTAAGACCTGTGCAGATTCCTGATGGCCTCCAGTGCCTCCCTTCTGTTTGTCCAGCTCTCGCCGATCCCGATGAGCAGGCCGGTTGTGAAGGGGATCTTTAACCTGCCGGCTCTGGCGATATAGTCCAGTCGAGTCGCAGGACTCTTTCCGGGCGAGTCTGCATGAGCCGCCACGGTGGCCGTGGTCTCCAGCATCAATCCCATAGATGCATTGTAAGGCTTGAGAAGATTGAGGGCATCATCATCAAGTATCCCGGCGTTGGTGTGGGGAAGCAGTCCCAGCTCCAGGGCCAGTTCACATAGTTCCGCCAAATAGTCCTGGAGATCGGAGACATCCGCCTCGGCCAGCAGCTTCTGAAATCCCGGCACCTCCCAGGGAGCTTCCCCCAAAGAAAAGAGCGCCTCGCTGCAGCCGGTCTCTGCTGCTCTGGCGAGGAGGCGGTATGCTTCATGCCTGTGGATCAGTCGGGCACTGCCGGCATCGCGTCGAAAAGAGCAATAGCCGCAATGGTTCCGGCAGAGATTTGTTACGGGCAGGAAGACATTTCGCGAGTAAGTAACGCAACGCATCTAGCGCCGGAACTCCACCAGCTTCAGGACATTTCCGCGCGGGCAGTCCTCGGGAGCCTCGCCCACTACCTCGACGATGGTGCACCTTTCCCCATCCTTCAGGCCCGTGGGGTGGCACATCTCGAACATGCTGCACTCCGGCTCATCGCACTTCGCGGCCTCAAAGACGATCTTGGAGCCGGGAAATGCCTTCCTGGCATCGAAGGCGGCAATTATTGGGCTCTCTGCCACTTCAACGGCGCGAACGCCAGCCTCGTGGATGGGACATTCGTGAATCAATTCGCCGCGCGTGCCTAAAATCCTGTATCGCCGGCGCGGTTCAAGGTTGATGCATGTATTTCTGAGCTTGCAGGTTTCGCATTCGGGAGTTGCGCCCATGAAGGTGAACTCCATGCCGATGCTGGCGAGCTTTGTTCCAATCAGCGTAATTTGAGTAGTTGCCTCGGACATCTCTTTCATCTCCTATTTCATCATCATGATACAACAGAGTCAGTTTTTAAATCATATTTCGATCAATTTTTATAATATGTTGTATAATATGTATATATCATAATTATTATTATCGTCGGATTTTTAGATTATTCCCGTAGCCTCCGCAGCCTTTGCCGCAGCCTTGCGGTTCAGCCCGCTATCCAGGATGGTGTAGCGTTCCGGTCTTATCTTGTGGGCGCTGACCAGGGCCTCAATCACCGTTTCTGCATCGAGGTTCAATTCGGATGCCGTTATGGGCGCACCCACCTGATCCAGAGCATTACGGATCATCTTCCAGTCGCCTCCGTGCAGGTACATTATGACGATGGTGCCAAGGCCGCATAATTCTCCATGCAGAGCCCTCGATGGTGCTATGAGGTTCAGGGCGTGGGCGAACTTGTGCTCCGAGCCGCTGGCCGGTCGGGACGATCCGGCGATGCTCATGGCCACGCTGCTGGAGATGAGGGCCTTTACCACGATCTTGGCCGACTCCTCAAGGCCGGGACGAATATCGGGTGCGCTTTCCACGATCATGCGCGCCGTCATGCCGGAAAGGGCGGAAGCATACTCGCTGTACTCCTCATTTCTGAGCCGGTGGGCGAGCTGCCAGTCGAGGATGGCGGTATAGTTTGAGATTATATCTCCGCATCCCGCTGCGAGAAGCCTGCCCGGAGCCTGAGATATTATCTTCGTGTCGGCAACGATTGCCAGTGGGGCTTGGGCGGGAACGGAGACTGCCTCTCCGTTTATGGTAAGGGACGCCTGCGCCGAGCAGATGCCGTCGTGAGATGCGGCGGTAGGCACGGACAAGAAAGGCACTTTGGCGCGAACGGAAGCGAGCTTGGCGACATCTATCGATCTTCCTCCGCCTGCCCCGATGAGAAATCCGGCCCCGATCTCGCTGGCCATTCTCTCTGCGCGATCCACCTCTTCCATCTTGGAGGCGCTGGTAATGAGCGTCTTCGGCTGGTAGCCGCCGTCTTTCAGCAGCTCGAAGATCGCCTTTCCCACCACATCATCGGTGTTGGGGCCGGTAACGATGAGGGCGCGAGGCCGCAGCGACAGGCTGGCGCAGATATCTGGAATCTCCAGCACAACTCCACTGCCTACAGCTACCTTTCGCGGCAGCTCCATCCACCTCGACACGACCAACAGCCTCACCAGCTAAAACAGGCTGTAAATTTGCGGCCTTGCGATATAAAACCATACCCTCAGACGGTCACAATTTCGGAGCGCAGGTCGCACAGAATGCGATCTCGAATTACATTTACGTCAGGGCTCGTCCGGTTCCGAGGGCGAGGGATATTGATTTCGATAACGTCTTTGATCCTGCCCGGTCGGGCGGACATGATAACAATGCGGTCGGCGAGGTAGATGGCCTCATCCACGCTGTGGGTGACGAAGACCACCGTCTTCTTCTCTTCCTCCCAAATGCGCAGAAGCTCGGATTGC
>JAJRAT010000083.1 GCA_028682845.1 Methanothrix sp.
ATATTACCGCTAGAAGGATCATTCGACGCATACCGAACCCCAACTCATTGCATGGTGAGCAGCAAACTTAAGCATTTAATCCGAAATCTCGTCTATTGGATTTGAACCTTACTCTTGTCCCGTCTTCTATCGTCTATTGCCCCAATCTGCGGCAAAAAAATTGTTCTAATCCATCTCCAAACTCAAGTCGATCCATCTTGCGTCTCTGGTAAGGCAGCCAAGGGATATCACATCGACTCCCGTCGCCGCATACTCCGCCAGTCGCTCGATGGTTATGCCGCCGGATGCTTCTATCAGTACTCCGTCTCGCAGTCCCTTTTCCGAAAGCAGCCGCATGCCTTCCGATATTTGGGATGGCGACATGTTGTCGAACATGATGATGTCCGCGCCGCTCGTCGCCGCCAGGAGCATATCTTCGTAATTTTCCACTTCCACCTCGATCTTCTTGGTGAAGCTGGCTCGGCTCTTGGCCCGGCGCAGGCATTCCTCCAATCCCAGGATCTTGATGTGGTTGTCTTTGATAAGAACAGCATCGGAAAGGTTGAACCGGTGCGTGTCGCCTCCGCCCAAGAAGACCGCCTTCTTCTCGAATATTCTGAAGCCGGGTGTGGTCTTGCGCGTGCAGGCCACTCGCACGCCTTTATTGGCAGCTCCGGCCAAAAGGACGCACTCTCGCGTCAGGGTGGAGATGCCGCTCATGCGCGCCATGAAGTTCAATATCAGTCTCTCGGCTTGGAGGATCTTCCTGGCATTTCCAAAGATGGCGAGAACCCGCGACCCGCAGGGGACGAACTCGCCTTCGTCGTAGAGCGGCTCGGCGGCAAGGCCGAAGTACTCGCAGATCTCTCTTGCCTCCTCAAGTCCGGAGATGATGCAATCCTCCTTGGCGATGATCGACCCCCCGGCATCGTTATCCGGGATAATGGTGCTGGAATCGTCCCACTCTCCCAAATCCTCGCCCACAAATCGCTCCAGCTCTGAGCCTAGCATACCGCAAGGATTTTGATGTCCAATTGATTTATAGCCTCCGATGCCACTCAAGATCGGGCTTGTCGGGTGCGGTGCCATTGGGAGCGAGATTGCCAGAGCAATAGATAGCGGCAGGATCTCCGCCGATCTGGTTGCGGTATGCGATCATAATCCTGAGACGGCAAAATCACTCATCGATCGCCTGGAAAAGAAGCCTCTCAAGGCCAAGCTGGAGGAGCTGGTAAACCTCTCTGATGTGGTAGTGGAGGCTGCCTCCCAAAGAGCGGTGCCGGCCATTGCCAGGGCCACGCTGGCCAAGGGCAAGAATCTTATGATCATGTCCGTGGGTGCTCTGATGGACGGCGATTTCTTCCAAGAAGTGCAGGAGCTGGCGAGCAAGAATTGTTCCAGGATATTTCTGCCTTCGGGGGCCATTGCGGGATTGGACGGCCTGAAGTCCGCCAGCATCGGAACCATCGAACGAATCTCGCTGACAACCACCAAGAATCCCAAAGGACTGGAGGGTGCGCCGTATATCCTGCAACAAAAGATCGATCTGGGGGCACTGACGCAGGCCGCAGTTATCTTTGAAGGAATGGCATCGGAGGCCGTGCGGGGTTTTCCTGCCAACGTGAATGTAGCCGCCACTTTGAGCCTTGCGGCACGCGATGTTCCGGTGCACGTGATGATCGTCGCCGATCCCAATATCCATGTCAACCGTCACGAGATTGTGGTAGAAGGCGAGTTTGGCAAAATATTCACAAGAGTTGAGAACGTGCCCTCTCCCAGCAATCCGAAGACCAGCTACCTCGCAGCCTTATCGGCCATTGCCACGCTTCGCTCCATCGTCGAGCCGGTGAAGATCGGGACATAAGAATTGATCTATGAAAAAATGATTTATGAAATGTGATCTATAGAAAATGATCTAGTAAGGCGGAGCATTCACGTCCAGCGGTTGGGAATTCGACCATTTGGGCGGGGAAGTGCGCGGCTGGGACGATATCACGATCGTGTCTCCCTGCTTTCGGTATACCGGAATTTCATTATAAGCAAGCCCGTAAACGGCATACTTCGACACGGCATCGTTTATGGTCGAAGCATTTAGGCGGGCTTCGCGGTATGGTCGGGTCAACGGGAAGAAGTCCCGGGTGCTGGAGTCCTGGCCGGGAATGGAATAGCTCTGGTCGCCTAAGCCGTCGCCGTTCTCATCCTTTCCCTGATAATCGCTGTAGTAGTTTCCGATTGTAGTATTCCATATGTTGAGGCTGGCGTTCTCGTAGGCGTTGATGTTATTGTTGTAGAAATTATTGCCGAAGATCACGTTGTTTCGGTTCTCGTTCATCCTTATGCCGTGCTTGTTATCTGTGGCATTGTTGCCGAGGAATGCGTTATACTTGCAGCCCTTGGACGCTTCCAGGCCGTTGAAGTTTCCAGTGGCGGTGTTTCTGAAGACGACATTGTAGCTGCTGTTCTCTTGCAGGCTGATGCCGATGCCAAAGCCGGTCACAATCTCGCTTCGGCTGTTGTCCTCGGCCACATTGTCGGCAATGGTGTTGTTGTTGGAGTTTTGCGTTATTAATATGCCGTAATAGTTATGGTCAACCTGGTTCCTCAAGACCTGGCTGTGGGTCGTCTTCCAGAGGGATAGGCCAAACGTGTTTTGGGAGAACGTGTTTTCCAAGACTGAGCACTTATCCGAATCCTTGATGAGAGCGCCTGCGCTCGATGTATTCACGATATGGTTGCCCTGCAGGACTATGTTGGAGCACTGCTCGGCATCCAGGCCGAACTTCTCGCAATTGGAGAAGCTGCAGTCTTCGATTCTGCCGTCGAAGCACTTCGTTAAGGCGGCTCCCGATTCGCAGCTCTCCAGGGTGACGTTCTTGAGAGTGAGGTTATCCGCATTCGTTGCCTTCAGTCCCGCTTGTGCGCCGAATATGATCGTGTTTTCAATATGGACGTTGTTGGCGTTTACGAGGATGGCGGAATTAGGCTGATCAAGCCGCTTGCCGGAGGCTGCGGCTGGATTTTGCATGTAATAATTGAACTTGGCTGTGGTGTCTTTGCCGACGCCGATGATCCTGAAGCCGATGATCCTGACCCCGTCACTGTTAATCTTTATGGCGGGCTTCTGGAGGGCGGCGTGCATAATCGATCCGCTCTGTCCCTCGATGGTCAGGGGTTTGTCCACTTCGAAGGTATTGATATTCCCGGAGCCGACAATTATTATGTCGCCGGCCTTGGCAGAGTTTATGGCCGATTGAACATCCTGGCCGGACTGAATGGTGCTGGCCTGGACTGACCCAAGGAGGGCCAAAGCTAGGAACGCAATGAAAATCATTTTTAATTTATCCATTTTAATGGCGGAAATGGCGCATGCCCGTGAAGACCATGGCCATATTGTGCTCGTTGGCAGCATCAATCACCTCAGCATCCCGGATAGAACCGCCGGGATGAATTACTGCCGTAGCTCCGGCTTTGAACGCGGCGTCAAGTCCGTCGCGGAAGGGGAAGAACGAGTCTGTGGCGGCCACCGTGCCCCTGGTGCACAGGCCGTGCTCCTCAGCCTTCTCCGCACCAAAGCGAGCAGAGTCCACGCGGCTCACCTGGCCGGAGCCGATGCCGATGGTCTGGCATTCACTGGTGTAGACGAGGGCATTTGATTTTACATATTTTGCCACTTTCCAGGCAAATCGCAGGGCACGGGTCTCGACATCGGTGGGATGGCGCGCGGTTACGACCTTCCACTCTTTGATGTCTCCCGTATCGAAATCCTGCAGCATCATGCCGCCGAAGATGCTCCGCAAATACCATCCGCGGTAAAGCTCATCCTTTTTCTGCAAGAGGTCGCCGATGTCCAGAACTCTGCGGTTCGGCTTGTTCTCCGTCAGGATCTTGAGGGCTTCGGGCTCGAATCCCGGGGCCAGCAGAACCTCTACGAAGCTGTTGCCGATCGCCTGAGCCGTATCGACGTCCACCGGCTGGCCGAAGCCGATGACGCCGCCGAAAGCCGACTTCGGGTCGGTGGCGAAGGATAAGCGGTATGCCTCTTGAAGCGTATTTCCGTATGCCACGCCGCAGGGATTGGCGTGTTTAACGATGACCGAAAGAGGCTTTTCGGCCTTGACGCCTTCGTACTCGGCGAGGTCGATGAGCATCTCCAGCACGGTCTCGGCATCGACCATGTTGTTGTAGGACATCTCCCGACCATTGAGCTTGTTTGCCCGATGAAGTCCCAGGCCGTCCCTTTTGCGGTAGAGTGCAGCCTTCTGGTGCCAGTTCTCGCCGTAGCGGAGGTCCTGCACCTTTTCATAGGCTTTTACCACGTAGCGAGGCATTTCGGTCTTGCTGCTTTGCAGCTTTGCCAGCAGCCTTGCATCGCTCTCCAGGCATTTGTAGAGCGCCCCGGCTGCAAGAGTTTGTCGCGTCTCTTTGCACAGGTTTCCGGTCTTTTTAATCTCATCGATGACAGCCGAAAGGCCGCCTGAGTCCAGGACGACTGTGCATTTCCTGTTCAGGGCCTGGCGAATAATCGTGGAGCCGGAGAGCGTATCCGCAAAGCCTGCTGCAGAGAATACAAGGCTTTCCGAGCCATCGGCATCAGGAGAAAATTGGTCGCACATTTGCAGGCCAAGCTGCTCCAGACCGAAAAGAGACAAATCCGCTCGGGAAGCCGGATCAGCTAAGACGACAACTCGCTTGAGCTTCATGGAACCTCGTAACCTTCATCGCTGACGCTATTTTAACTTTTTGCCGGGAGGCTCAACAACATTGTATAATTATCAGCATCAAAATCAGCAGCAATAAAAAATCAAGAGAGAAGGTTTATGCCAGGGTAACGACCAGAAGTAGTCTATGGACCTTGCCAATGCAGCCGATCCTCATCCACTCGGATGCACCATCCGTTTTGAGGTCGTGCCGGGCTCATCTCGTCTGTTAGTGCCCTCCGGCTTCAACCCCTGGAGAAAGTCG
>JAJRAT010000091.1 GCA_028682845.1 Methanothrix sp.
CAATTGCCGACAAGGAATTTCCAAATATCGGTGTGCGAAGAGGAGACCAGTTCTTGCGCATGTGGGCAAATCCGGATCACGGACTACAGGTGGGAGAAGAGCTGCGATTTTAATGCGAGACGCAGCAATGATGATAATGATGATAATATAGACGGCATGTATTCTGCGTAACTAACCGCATCTGTCTATACGATAGAAGTGTCCGGCAAAAATGCAATCGGCCCTCCGAATGCGCCATTTTTCAACAATGCCGCTTACTCAAGTAGATATACTATAAAAATTTTAGATCTGCCCGGATTCCGGCGCACTATGACCGCACAACATAGCGAATAGGATCTAAAAAGAGATATGTTCATATGAATTATCCATAAAAAATTTGCCCTGTTTACGAGTTATCCTACCCACAATAGTTCGTGCTACAAATTGTATAATCTATTGCCACATATATGCGACTTCAAAGGCATTATCCAAGCAGAAAAAGATTTATAGTAAAACTATCACAAACATATCTTACCAGCAAGGTAATGTCGAGATACAATTACATCAGGAGGTGAAGCGAAATGTGTTGTCATACCCACGATAAGCATGAGCATTCCCATCAGCACGACGGAAAGCCGCACGACCATGAACACATTCATGATGCAGACCACAAGCACGAGCACAAGTGCTGCCATTGATTTGTTCACCTAGCATAGCAGCAGCCACGGACTTGTGAAATGCAGCCGAGTACCCTGCGGCGGGCGTCCGATTACTTTCGCCCCGCTCGCCAATTCTTTTTCTCCAATAGATTCAATTCAACTCTATCAACCCAAATTTATGCAGAGATTATTAGTGGATCATTTGTATCTTATATATACATTCATTAGTGCTAAAAATCATTTACTGTTATCCTTTTTCTGCAAAAACTATATATTCTTACACGTACTAACTAACGGACATGGCAGGAGTTCTGGAGCATCTTCATTGGCCGATGCAAAAGAGGCCGAAAATCGAGCAGCAAGTCTTTCCCAGCTACCGGCTCGACCTCAAGGCGATGGAATTGGATACGGCAAAAGAGATCCTGCGCGAGGTCTTCGGCACGTCGAGCGCAGATGTGGAGGAGATGATCAGGCAACGGCTGGCGGAGCGAGAGCAAATGTGAACTCTCGATTAGCTGCAGAAATCTTTGCAAGATATTCTGACGGGACGGCTTGCAAGATGCGACGGAACATAACGCGAATCAAGCCAAAAATTTGTCGGCGGCAGGCACTCCCGCCGCAGCCGTCACCCTCCGGCAGCATATTGTAGCATGTCTTATAGTTTCAGCCCTTCCGCTACACGCTTGCCAAACTCGGCATCGGCTTTGGTGAGATTTGCGACCATGCGCTGCTGTATCTCCCGGTTTGCCTTGCCAAGAGAGTCCACAATATTGTCAACCAGGTGGTCCGAATCGACCTTTCCAAGCCCACGATAGCGCTCTCCGGCCTGCTCGAAGTCGTTGGTGAGACTGATCTTGCGCCTTGTCACAACTCCATCCAGCCTCTGCCGGAATGCTGGAACCGCGGGCGCTTCTTTTTGCGCGCCTCCCTCAAGTGTGCTGGGTTCAAAATTGACGGTCCCTTTTCCGGAAGGCCCGTATTGCATTGGCCCATTTTGCTGGTTATTGCAGACGGCGGCCTTTGGCCGGTTGATGGGAAGCTGCAGGTAGTTGGGCCCCAGACGGTATCGCTGGGTGTCCGCATAGGAGAACGATCGCCCCTGCAGGAGCTTGTCTGCAGATAGCTCGATTCCGGGCACGATGGACGCCGGGCAGAAGGCGGCCTGCTCCACCTCGGCAAAGTAGTTCTCAGGATTGCGGTCCAGGACCATCTTGCCCACCGGCATCAAGGGAAATTTGTCCTCCGGCCAGGTCTTGGTGGGATCAAGCGGATCGAAATTCTGCTTGAGTTCGTCCTCCATCTCCATGATCTGCACCTTCAACTCATATTCCACGCCCTTGCCTTGAGCGATGGTATCATACAGATCACGGGTGGCAATATCCGGATCAACTCCCGCCAGAAGAGTGGCTTCATGCCGATCGATGGTCTCCACGCCGGCTTTGGGCTTCCAGTGGTACTTGATGTAAACGCTCTTGCCCTCTTGATTCGTCCAGATGTAAGTGTTCACCCCGAATCCCTCGATCTTGCGATAGCTCTTCACCGTCCCCCGATCGGAAAAGAGCCATGTGATCATGTGAGTGGACTCGGGTGTTTGGGAAATGAAATCCCAAAAACGGCTGTTGGCGGATGAACTGACGGGGATGTTGGTGTCAGGAGCGGGCTTGAAGGCGTGAACCATGTCCGGGAACTTGATGGCATCACGGATGAAAAACACCGGCAGGTCGTTTCCCACCAGATCATAATTCCCGTCATCAGTGTAGAACTTCACCGCAAATCCTCTGGGATCGCGGAACGTGTCTGCAGATCCGCTTGATCCGACCACCGTCGAGAACCTGACGAAGACCGGAGTCTTCTCCTCGGGGCTCTGCAAAAACTTTGCGCAGGTGAACTTGGCCATGCTCTTGTAGACCTGGAAGTAGCCGTGAGCGCCCGCGCCGCGGGCGTGGACCACGCGCTCCGGGATGCGCTCGCGGTCGAAGTGAGCGAGCTTCTCGATGAGATGCACATCTTGCAGCAAGACAGGACCGCGTTCACCAACGGAAACAGAGTTCTGATTGTCGGAGACCGGCACACCCTGGTTGGTTGTAAGATATTTCTCTTTCATGCTACATACTATATTCTAAAGGTTTATTTATTGGTGAGTATTACCTAATAATTAAAATGAATTCTACACAACAATCCGATTCGGTGATCATCAGTGCTTTGCGTAGAGGAGGCTACAAGGCCACACCCCAGAGAATTGAGATCTGCAGATCAGTGCTCGGATGTCGCGAACATCCTTCCGCCCAGAAGATCTATGGAAAGGTTAAGAAGGCATACCCCACCGTCAGCCTCGCCACCATTTATAAAACCCTTGAAATTTTAAAGGAGCTGGGCATGTTGCAGGAATTGTCCATCCCCCAGGGCCAGGCGCGTTTGGACCCCAATATGAATCTTCATATAAACATGATCTGCCTGCAATGCGGAAAGATCATTGATTCGGATAGCGAGAGCCTGCAAGAAGACCTGAAGAGAGTTGCCGCGGAGGCAAAGTTCAGCACCGCCTTGCAGCGCATTGATATCTACGGAAAGTGCGAAAAGTGTGCCGTGAGCCGGAAGCCTTCCTGAATGCCCCGGCATTCTGAAATATTTACAGCCCCTATAATTCATCATGATACTCGGAATCTCAGGCAGCCCAAGGAAGATGGCCACGGAACACATACTCGGAGAGGCTCTGAAGATGCTGGAGGAGAAGGGCTTTCAGACGGAGCTATTCACCGTTCGGGCCAAGAGCCTCAGCCCCTGTCGGCACTGCGACTACTGCCTCAAGAACAAGGAGTGCATCGTCAAGGACGACATGCACAAGCTCTATCCGCTGATCCGTGAGGCAGAGGGATATGTCATCGCCACGCCGGTCTACAACGGCAGCATGAGCGCCCAGACCAAGATCGTCATCGACCGGACCCGCGCCACCCTCGCAGCAGATGCAAAGGCTTTGCACAGGAAGCCCGGCATGGCTATCGCTGTGGGCGGCGACCGCATGGGCGGGCAGGAGCTGGCGCTGCAGCAGATCCATACATTCTACATTCTAAACGGCATGATCCCCGTGAGCGGGGGCTTCTTCGGCGCAAACCTCGGCGCAACCTTCTGGTCTCACGACACGCTGGAAGATGCCCAAAAGGATGAAGAGGGCTTCCGGTCGTTGCGAAAAACCACCCGCAAATTCGCCGAGACCCTTGTCTGGCTGCGGGGGGGCTGAACAAAAGGAAAAATAATTATCCTGACAGCGCGAATTAATAATCATGGCAAAGGACGCGGCTAAAAAGAAGATCGCCTGGGGCATCACCGGAAGCGGCGACCGCATCGAGGAGACGGTCGAGGTCATGATAGATCTGCAAAAGGAGTACGACGACCTGGTGGATGTGCGCGTCTTCGTCTCCAAAGCCGGTGAGCAGGTCATCAAGTACTACAAGCTCTTCAACACCCTGGAAAAGCACTTCGATAAAGTATGGGTGGAGATCAATGCCAACTCGCCCTTCCTGGCAGGACAGTTGCAGATGAAGCGTTACGAGTTCCTGCTGCTTGCGCCCACCACATCCAACACCGTGGCCAAGATCTCCCTGGGCCTGGCCGACTCCCTGCTCTCCAACGCCGCCATCATGTCCCAGAAGGCATTTATTCCCACCGTCATCATGCCCTGCGACTACAAGCCGGGCATCGTCACCACCATCCTGCCCGACGGCAGCGAGATGAGGCTGCGCATCAGAAAAGAGGATGCAGACCACGTGCAAAAGCTGCGAGAGATGGAAGACGTATCCGTTATCGAGACGCCGAAGGAGATTGCAAAGGTATTCGAAAAATACTTTTCGCGCGGCTAACCTGTCAAGAGGGCTTGGACACGATTTAGGATGAACTCAGGGCTAATCCCCGCCTTTTTAAAAAGAGGGATACAGCCCGTACCTATTGCGTTCACTGCGTGGAGCCGTCACCTGACGACTCATGCAGTTATCTGCATCATTCTACTTGTTCTCTTGTAACGATCGTCTGGTGGCATTGATGGATAGGGCCACCAGGTCCAGGCCGCCTCCCGCATAGATCCGGTCTACGCAAATTGTCACATCGCCAAAGCTAAAGGCAGTCCCTGCCGCCACGACCATCGACTGAGGCGGTTTTTTCTCATCGACGATAGAGAACCAGACAAGCCCGGATTGCGAGTCGGCGTCTTCGATGAGCAGCGTGCGGTTTCCCAGCATCAGGCTCTGCTGCGGCGTCAGCAGGAATTCCTCGGAGAGGGCAGGCGCGAGCAGCAGCACGAG
>JAJRAT010000107.1 GCA_028682845.1 Methanothrix sp.
GGACATCTGCGACTGCGTCCCGCCCCAGAACGGCCACCACGCACGGCTTGAGGGTCATGGATCCTGCCTCAATTATCAACAATTGTCATTTCTCTACAATGCTCTCTTCGATCTTCATGCCGAAGTGCCGGGCGCTCTCCTCCAGGTGCACCAGGACCTCGTCGCCTGCCTTTAATTCAGTCACAGCAACCGGCTTTCCTTGCGCGCTGACCAGCTTGATGGTCTCGGCATTCTGCAGAAGAGTGCTTATCCTCACGCCTTCGGCCTCCGCCTCAATGAGAATCATGGGCCTCTTCTCGATCTTGGCGCGACCGACGACTGCGGGCCGGGCCTCGCCCTCCTTGCTCACAATGGTTACTTCGTCTCCGGATTTCAGCTCGGACAGGTAGCGGGTCTTCTCGCCCACCCGAATGTAGGCATGGACCGCTCCGGCGTTCACCCGGAAGGGCCGGGCCGCGACGTAGGGACTGTCTTCGGACTCGCTGTGCACCAGGAAGAATCCCTTGGCCTGCGATCCGATGAGCATGCCCTCGCCGACCGCCATCATGTTGGCCGTATCCACGCAGACCCGGTCGCCCATGCCCACGCTCTTGACGAGAGTGACCTTTCCGGGAATCAGCGCCAGGCGCTCTTTTTCAGACTGCTCGACCGCTTTTTGGACGCGCTTGATCTCCGAGATGTCGTTTGTGTCCAGCAGCACGCCGTCCGAGCCGTGCTCCAGCGTCGCCAGGGCGAGCGTTGCCTCTTCCGCCGTCTTCACGCCGCTGATGATCTTGACTTTTACTCCCTGCAGTCCGGCGATCATGTTTTCCAGTGGAATGACCTTCCAGTCCGTGCCGATGACCAGGAGATAGTCCACGCTCCTGCCCAGCTCCACCGCGAACTCTTCGTACCTCTTGTTGGCAATGACCACGTAGCCCGCCTTCGCGCCGGATATGCTCTTGGCCAGGGCATTGTCCAGAGAGCCGTTTTGGTTTTTGGGCAGAGCGATGGATCCGTCGCCCTCTCCGCCCTTGCCTATAACCAGAATATCCTCCGCGCCTCTCTCCGAGCCGAAGGACGCAACTTTGATGCCGCCCAGCTCCCGCACGCGGTCGATGTTCTCCTTATCCACGAGGACGCAATCAAAGCCGGATTCCAGCGCAGTAGTAATCCTGGGCTTGATCTCCTCCCACGACCCCTGGGCCATGAGCCACTTCTCTTTCATGTGCTACCATTTGACATGCCATTACAAAACTCTTTTGCAGGCATGGATGGCAGAGCCGAAAATCGTCTAGCCAAAATCATGCCGGCCTGCAAAATCATTCAGGGAAAATGCAGGGTGAATAATATGTGGGGCAGAATGCAGGACGAACAAACGGAGAAAAAATGCTTGTGGCCCCCAGCATCGATCTATTTCTTCGGCACACCATATTAGAGGTGCCACTTTCAGAGATGCCATACTTGGAGGCGCGTCCATCTTTCCAGTTTGATTCTCGCCGGGCTGGAAAATCGTGCTCAGAAAACGGTCTTCCAGTCGTTTTTCATGCTTACTATGTGCCAATCCCATGCAGGGGAGATGTCAAGACCTTTGTCGAGCTTTCCTTCGGTGGCATTTCTGTCGTAGGCATACTCCCGAATTGAATCGTCGTGACGGTTAAACAGGGCGATCCCGGTATGGTTTTTGCCGGTAGCATATTGGAGCATCTGGATGTCGCCGTCCGAGTTCCCATAGGCAAAGATGGGGCGATGCCCTATGAAAAGCCAGATGTCTTGGGCCTTATCAATACCGCTGTTCTTATTCCAGATTTCAGGAAGTATGACGATATCGGTTGTCATATTGTTCTCTATGAAGCGGTTACGATTATTGGAACCAATAACCTGTTCCGGCAAAATGCCGTATGCATTCTTTGAGAATGCTCGCAGGAAATCCGCGTAGGAGCCGGTTACGACATAGACCTTGAAGTCCTTGGCTTTCAATAAGCTGATAAGCTCCGTCATCGGCTTATAAACGCACCTATCGTAAGGGATTTTGAAGCGCGGGTGTTTGGTGGTGTTCATCCACTTTCCCACAATGCTCATGTACTCCTCCACAGTGACATTTGCATTGGTGGCCAGTTTCATGACTTCATTCTCTTTGGAGCTAAATTCATGCTCAGCACTCCGATTGCCGGACAGCAAGGAGCTGAAAGGTTCCTGGCTCTTCCATTCCGGATGCTCGTGTGCGAGTTCTTTGACTCGATCACTTATGAAGAGAAACTGAAACGAATCAGGTTTTTCGCATATGAGGGTGCCGTCATTATCGATCACGGCAATGCGCTCGTCAGGAGAGACGTAACCGGGATTGCTGCTGTTTGTTACATTTGCCAGAAAGTTGAAGATCGCCGTTTTGCTGGTGCCGCTGTTCCAGGACGACAGAGGATCTCCTGCCTCCGCAGTTTTATTTGTCAGATCCGTCTTGATTTGGCTTTTTATCTGGCTTGATTGATCTAATAATCGTTGCCCATTTGCATTATCCGCATTATGGTCCGATGCGAAACCAATTCCGCATGATAGAAGCAATAGGCAAACGATTGAACAGAAAATCCAACCGATATTGGTCCTAACTTTATATATTTTCAATTCCTCCTTGGGCCTAAATCATATATCAATTTAGATTTTTTTGATATGTTCTGTGATCTTTATCTATTTATTACATTTCAATGTTCCGATCTTCAAAAAATATTATTGAGTATAATTTCAACAATTAGCTAAATTAATCGAGATGGAACACCTTCTCTTTTAGCCATTGCAGCCCATTCAGCGAAAAAAGAATAAATAAGCATCAAGCTCTTGATATGATTTTGGTCGCATTCAAAAGTGATTTCATACATCTAAGTCCAATTTTAATCGAGCATTGAAGTTTTGAAGTTTGGAGAAAGAGCATATACGCTGATGATCCCGATTGTCCCAAATTCTCTCAAAAAACTTATACCCTTAAACGGGAACTATGTTTTATGCAAAATCGGTTGGTCTACAGCCCGGCGGGCATACTCTTCATGCTCTTGATGGTATTTTTGCTCTTTGCCGTGGTTGGGCTGCTCTTCTTCGATCTGGCCCGAACGGCCTTTGTCAAGATCGGCTTCACCTGGAGTCAGGCCCTCTTTGTCCTTCTCGCCTCGCTCCTGGGCAGCAGCATCAACATCCCGCTGACAAAGATGTCCTGCAGCACACCGATGGTGACAGAGCAATATGTGCGATCCTTCGGCGTGGCTTATCGGGTTCCCGTAATCGAAAACATAAATTGCGACACCCTTTTGGCCATCAACTTCGGCGGAGCCGTAATACCGGCGGTAATCTCTCTTGGCCTGCTCTACAAGTTCCCGGCTGCCTTGACCTTCGCCCTGGTCGGGATCATAATTGTGGCGATCATCATCAATCGGGTCGCGAAGCCCGTAAAGGGCCTCGGCATCGTCACTCCTGCTCTGCTTCCGCCTCTGGTCGCGGCTCTGGCGGCGATCGTCATGGTCTATGTATTCGGCGCTCCGGAGCAGTACATCTTCCTCATCGCTTATGTGGGCGGAACCCTGGGAACACTGATCGGCGCCGATATTCTCAATCTCGGCAAGATTCGGGATCTTGGGGCCCCGGTGGCCAGCATCGGCGGCGCAGGGACCTTCGACGGCGTCTTCCTGAGCGGTCTGATCGCCGTGCTGCTGGTGTGAACGGAAAAGAGCTTAAGAATGGAATGCAAAAAGGGTGGAATCATAATCGCGTCTGGATAAAAACGGATTTAAGGCAGAGGCAGTTGGCAATGAGCTTTCGAGGTTTCTTGGATGAGCTGCGAGCAGCAGGATTGATGAAGACCGTAGCCAAGCCCGCAAATCCGCAGATGGAGGTAACAGAGAAAGCCTGGGGCGCAGGGCCGATCTTCTTTGAGAATGTCGGCGGCCACACTTGCTGCCTCAATATCCTGGGAACTCGCGAGCTTCTGGCGCGGGCGCTGGAAATTCCCGGCAGAGACATGGTCCGCCACCTCAGCGGCATCGGGTATGAAGGACCCGTGCGGGAGACGGACTCCTCGCCCTTCCAGGAGATCATCTCCGAGCCGGATCTCTCCCGTTTGCCCGTTTTGACTCATTTTCAGGGAGACGGCGGCCCTTACATCACATCCGCCGTGGTCGTGACAAAATTGGGCGAGAGGGTCAACGCTTGCGTGCACCGCTTGATGGTTCTTGGGAAGGACCGTCTGGCAGCGCGGCTCGTTCCCGGTCGGCATACTCACCAGCTCTACCAGGCGGCTCTGGCTGAAGGCCGGGAGCTGCCGGTGGCCATCGCCATCGGCGTCGATCCCGTGGTGCTCATAGCCGCATCCACCCGCACCCCTCCTGACAAGGAATTCCAGTACGCTGCCGCCCTGCGGGGAAGCCCGGTGGAGCTGGTGCGCCTGGAGAACGGCGTTCCCGTGCCTCACGCCGAAATCGTTCTGGAAGGCTACATCACCGGCGAGCGGGCCGATGAAGGGCCGTTCGTGGATATCACAGGAACCTGTGATCTGGTCCGCCAGGAGCCGGTCATTCGGCTTACGAAGATGATGACCCGCGAAAATCCCATCTACCATGCCCTCCTGCCCGGCGGCGGCGAGCACAAGATGCTCATGGGCGTGCCCTACGAGCCGCTGATTTACAGAGCGGTGTCCAAGGTGGCAAAGGTGAAGGATGTCATCCTGACGGAAGGCGGATGCAATTACTTCCACGCCGTGGTTCAGATTGAGAAGGAGACGGAAGAGGACGCCAAGCGAGCCATTGAGGCTGCTTTCCAGGCGCACGGATCGATGA
>JAJRAT010000092.1 GCA_028682845.1 Methanothrix sp.
TTGCCTCTCCCAGTCGCTTTGCATAGTCCATTACTTCGGCGTGCTCCGGCATGGCGTCCCTGCTCAGCCTGGCCCGAGAGCGGCCCAGATGCATGTAGGCTTTGACCTCCACAAAATCGGGCTGCGCCGTCTCCAGCAATCGCGCGAACTTTTCGGGCGGCCCCATGTTCAGGCCGCGGGCTATCGTCATGCGCACCACGCTGCGGCAGGAATGCCCCCGGAGGACGGCCAGGCTCTCGCCAATCCTCGGCCAGAAGTCTCCCTGCGGTTGCGAGACGCGCCGGTATGTCTCCTCATCCGGTGCGTTCAGGCTCAGGTATAGCTGCGTCGGCCTCAGGCTTGCCAGAACATCCGGATTTGTCCCGTTGCTGACCACGAACGAGGTCATGCCTCGCTTCGATATCAGCTCGACTAGCTCCTGCAGATACGGGTAAAGCGTCGGCTCGCCCATGAGGGATATGGCCACATGCTTCGGCTCGTGTCCCTCCTTCAGGCGGCTCCGGTCCGTAGTTTCGGCCCCTTTATAGCCGGACAAAATCCGCTGCTGCTCCTTCAGTATGCCGTCCAGGAATGCAGGCGGCTCCAGTTCTTTTAGGCCGGGCACCGGATCGTCGATCGGCCTCCAGCAGTGCAGGCAGAGCTGGTTGCATGCAAGGGTCGGCGTCATCTGCACGCAGCGGTGGCTGGAGATGCCGTAGAAATGGTGCTTGTAGCACTGATCGCCGCCGCGCATGCTGCGGTTGAGCCAGAGGCAGGGCTTCACCGCGCCGGAGCCGACGAGATGGTATCCTTGCTTGGTGAGGGTCTTTCGCGCTTCGATGCCGTCCATGCTGGCCGTGATAGCGTCGCTTGAGGTAAATAGTTTTGCCGCAGCATCGATTTCGCTTTTCGCGTTCCTGCTTGCGGCTTGAGGAATAAATTGCAATATTTTGCGAATTGGGCGCATTCTGTGAACAAAGCAATAATGCGTGAACGAATCGCAATTTGCGAATGAAGAAAAGAATTATATTTCATTCCGGGAAGACTGCTTGCTCGGGAATGTCTCTTGGAATTAGGCTTCTGTTAATCCTGTGCTTGCTGGCGGCTTTAGGTGGCATGGGCATGTGCGATGATGTGCTCGCCGCATCATCCACCAGGGATGTCTTGGCCTCTCAGATTCTCTCTTTGCTGGCAGAGGGCAGGCCGGTGAATTACGAGGGCTGCAACATCGTGGGAGACTTGAATTTGAGCGCCCTTCCTGGTGCAAGGGTGAACAGCACTCTCACGCTCGTCAACTGCACGGTGGACCGCGCCGGTTTTTCCGGCGTCACCGTGGAAAAGGACATCAACCTCGCCGGGACGACCTTCGGCGTCGTCAGCTTCGACCAAGCCGTATTTCTGGAGCGCGCCTACCTCGGCGCGGCGTCTTTTCGTAATGCCAGCTTCACGGGAGCGGTCTTTCGCCAGCCGGTCATCTTTGATTGGGCGCTGTTTCACGGGCCGGTGAGCTTTGTCGATGCGAGGTTCGAGAAGGATGCCAGCTTCAACGGCGTTGATTTTCAAGAGGCGGATTTCAACTATTCCGCATTCGAGAGCTATTCTTTCTTCGCTCAAAGTCGTTTCTCTGCAAATGCCGGATTTTCCGATGTGACCTTTGCGGGATCGTCCGACTTCACCTCTGCAGTATTCCTGGCAAATGCAAACTTTCTTCGCAGCAGATTTGATGGCGGCGTCAGCTTCATGGATGCATCTTTTGCCGGACCGTCTCAGTTCGGCTTGGTCAAGTTCCAGGGATTGTCTTCTTTTGGCAATGCCACCTTTATCGGGGATGCGAACTATGCTCTGGCCCGCTTCTCCGATGCAGCCTACTTCTCGGAAGCAAAGTTCCTGGGGACCGCCCTCTTCGGCCTGACCAAGTTCGAGGATATCGCCAGCTTCCAGAAAGCATCATTTGGCGGCGATCTGATCCTGAAAAGCGCCCAAATTTCGACCTTCCTCATGGATGACGGCAGATACGGGCCCAACGCTCGAATCACCCTGAACGACTCCAGCTTCGACCGGCTCAAGGTACACTGGAGTGAGATAGAAAATCACGTGGTCTGGGACCCCGGATCATATCTGGCTCTGGTGAACAACTACCGCAATTTGGGCTGGTCCAGGGATGAGGACGACTGCTATTACCAGTACCGGTATTTGGATCAGCAGCACAAAAGCCCCGGCTGGTCGAAGCTCATCGACATCCTGGCCTGGTTCTCCTGCGGCTACGGCGTTCGCCCCAGCTACGCTGTGGCCTGGTCGCTGCTGACCATCCTTTTCTTCGCCCTGATCTTCTGGCGGGGCGACGGCATTCGCAGGTCATCCAAGCCCTTGCAGGGTCCGGCTGAACAGGACAGCGTCCCGGAGCGGGCCACTTTGAGAAATGCGCTGTTCTTCAGCACCATGATTTTCCTCTCGCAGGGGCCTATCGATTTCCTTCCTCTGGGCAGGCACAGGTACTATGTCATCATCGAGGGAATATTCGGCTGGCTCTTATTGGCGCTCTTCCTGGTGACCCTGGGAAAGGTGATGATTCGATAGTCCTTCGCTTTGAATCCGTCATTTGAATCGTCACTTGAATCGGTCGCTTGAATCGGTCACCGCCCTAATCAGTCTATTCAAGGAGCTGCAAAACCAAAATAATAAATCCTAACACGTCATCCTCGACATCAGTGACCGGAATCTTCAGATGGACTCTGATAGCCCTTGCTCTCTTGCTCTCCTGCGGAGCTTACCATGCGCAGCCCGATGGTCAAATCCCGGCGGGCCAAGGCCAATTTCATTCGACGCTCTCGGCCAGCGAAGTCGTGTCCGCTCTCCGCTCGGGCCAGCCGCTTGATTACGATAACGTCACAATCACAGGCCCGGTGGACCTGCGCGGCCTGGCCGATCCGGTAGCTCAGCCTTTAAAGATCACCAACTCTCGATTTTTGGGTCCGGTAAATTTGGAGGGCGCGACCTTCAACGAGCCGGTGGATCTGCGCGGCTCCGTCTTCCAGGGAAACGTCAGCTTTGCCAAGGTCCGATTCCAGGACGACGCCAAGTTTGCAGGCGCACGGTTTCTCGGACAGACAGACTATGCAAACGCAGTCTTCATGGGCCTGGCGTCATTCATGAGCACGCGCTTCTTCAACGACACCAGCTTTGGAAATGTTCAGTTCGACGGCGATGCGATCTTCATGCAGTCGGGCTTCACCAAAGATGTGGACTACAACTTCGCACAATTCGCCAGGCTCGCCTCCTTCGAGCTGGCATATTTCAATAACGTGAGCTTCCTGGAGACGCAATTCGGCGGCCACACATCCTTCCGGGCCGTTCGGTTTGCCGGAAACGCCACATTTGCGGCCACAAACTTCCAAAGCGACGTGGTCTTCCGGGGTGCGACATTCGATCGAGGGAGCACATTTGGCCTCTCCGGCTTCGGGGGCCTGGCAGACTTCGGCAACGTCGTCTTCCGGGAGACTGCCTACTTTGGCGGCGTGAAGTTCACCGATCTGGCTTACTTCGTCAATGCCATGTTCAACAGGGGTCTGATCCTGGAGGATTCCAGGCTCTACAGTATGCAGCTTGACAATGCCACTTTTGGAAAAGATGCCTTGATCAACCTCAATGGCGCAGACTTCACCAAGTTCGTGGTGCGCTGGGATGCCATCAAGGATCGTATGGTGTATAGCGGCGCAGCCTATCTGGCTCTGGTCAAGAACTACAAGAACCTGGAGTGGTTCGACGATGCCGACAACTGCTACTACCAGTACCGCCGAATCGGCCAGGATCAAGCGCCCTGGGGCTGGTCGAAGATCTCGGATATCGTCTCCTGGATCTCCTGCGGCTACGGCGTTCGCGTGAGCTATACCGCCGTTTGCTGCCTCTTAACAATCCTCCTCTTCGGCGTCATCTTCTGGGCGGGAAAGGGCATGAACAAGTTCGAGATTGAGGGAATGGAGCTGCCGGGCAACCCCACCATGCGCCCCAGCCAGCGCGTGTCCCTCACCGATGCCCTTTACTTCAGCATCGCCATGTTCACCACATCTCAGGCTCCGGTCAACACCTATCCGGTGGGCGTCTACCGCCATCTGGCCATGCTGGAGGGCATCATGGGCTGGTTCTTCCTGGGCCTCTTCGTGGTGGTCTTGAGCGCGGTGCTCATCCGCTGAGCGGCGGGGTGCGGCGAGCGCGCTTCACTGTCGCTTCTCCAATCCGTTTTTGCGTTTAATGTCCCGGACCTGGCATAATATATTTTAAAGCAACATATTTATAATTGTTTAGATATCGAATACTTTTGTGTAAGATCAGAAACCAACTACGTTTCTTAATACGCGCTATTAATTATGCCCGACTATCTCTGTCGTCAGACCTAGAATAACTTTATAACTTGGTATTACTAACTACATATCATACAAATAGGGGGATTTGTACTCATGGTTGTCGGACCTGCAGTCATATCTTGCAAGAGATATTTTGAATCAACGGAGGTTTTAACATGAGCCGTGTCGCTATACCTAGTTGGAATTCTCATGGTGTCCTTCCCCCAAATGATTTAGGAAATCCCACATCAAGAAAACGATCGCCTTACACGGTCTCCTCAATGGATTTTGTGTCGCGGTTTGGCACTACGCCAGAGCGCCTAAGTGATTGTAACGAAATAACTTAAGTGAATAAATACGCGAACATGGACTTTGAATGCCTTAATGATATCGATATCATTCAAACAAAACGCATATTTTGTCTTAGGTTATTTCAGTACAA
>JAJRAT010000159.1 GCA_028682845.1 Methanothrix sp.
TAGCCGTCCACATGCACACCTACATCCAGCTTGACCATGTTCTCGCCAAAGCAGCGCTCATCCTTGGGTGCAGGAGTATAGTGTGCAGCCGCGCGGTCCAGGGATATGTTGCAGGGAAATGCGGGCAGAGCGCCCCGGCTCAGAATGGAATCCTCCACATAATCGGCAACTTCCAACAGAGATGCGCCCACTTTTACCAGCGGTCGCGCACTCTCCAAAACCTCGGCCAGGATTCGTCCCGCCTTCCGATATTTCTCCAGAACTTCTGCATCCATTACAATCCACTCGTTCGCTAGAAGAACAATAAGATGAAATGATAAATTGAATCGATAAATGATATTTTAAGCATGAGCTTCATGCCGATCGCTAGAGGACGAGCTTTCTCTCGAAATGAGTGAAGTTTTCGTATCCGCTATCTGTCACGGCCACCATATCCTCCAGCCGCACTCCGCCGATTTCCGGATAATAAAGCCCCGGCTCCACTGTAACCACATGGCCCGCCTCCAGTGTCTCGCCCACTTCGCTCAATGACGGCTTCTCATGCACTTCCAGGCCGACGCCGTGGCCGGTGGAGTGTGTGAACCCGCGCCCTTCTCTCTCCGGAAAGCCCCGCTCCTGGAAAGCGCGGCAAACCCGGGCGTGGACCTCTTTTCCCGTGACGCCCGCTCGGATGGCTGCAAGCCCCGCATCCTGCGCCGCGGCGACGGCCTCATAAAGCTCCGAGATCTCCGGCGAGGCTTCGCCCTTCAAAACGGTGCGGGTCATGTCCGCGAAGTAGCGGCTGGACTTGGAGCGCGGAAATATGTCGATCACGATGGGAGAGTTGGCCGGAAGCGGACCCGAACCTCGTGCATGTGGATCTGCCGCGACCTTTCCGCCCGCCACGATGGTGTCCACCGCCTCGCAGCCGTCCTCCAGCAGCGAGACCTCGATTTGGCCTCGCACCTCATCCGAGGTCAGAGGCCGGCCATCGCGATAGAGTTGATCGCCGCGAATCTCGGATTTTGCAATCGTATTCACGGCCAGCCGCATGGCCCTCTCGCAGGCTGCTTGAGATGCGCGAATGGCGTCCAGCTCATTTGCGCTCTTGACCGCCCGCCAGCGAGAGACGGGGCTTTCCGTGACCGAAATTTGAAAATCCCCGCAAAGGTGCTGGAATATCCCGACAGGAAAGCGGTATGGGACACCGAGACGCTCAACGCGGCGGTCGCGCAGAAATTCTGTCAGGACTTGCAGGTATGCCTCGTCAGGCTTTTTGCATGCGCGAAGCTTGTCCATGATCGCGTACCGGGATGTGCTGACTACCTCATCGGCGAAGGATTCGTTTTTAGCCCGGCCAAGCTCCATCGAGGAAACGAGCAGGGATATTTTCTCCTGCGCGAGAAGGGTGAACCTGTCACCGGCAAGGAAATGGGAGAGATAAAACATATCGGTATCGCAGATGCTGTCGCCGATGAAAAGAAAGCCGTCCAAATCGGCCTCTTCCAAAAACGCCACGACTTTGGGATGCACAATCAGTTACCTGCGAATGGATCTTGTCAGATCGGAGACAAAAGCAGTTACATCCGAGCTTCGCTCCACCGCCGTGCCGGTCACGATCAAATCCGCTCCGGCTGCCACCATCTCCGCCGCCGCGCCGCCGCTGCGAATTCCGCCGCCGACGATGAGCAGTACATCGCTGCCTAAGGCTCTTTTCACTCCAGCCGCCATTTGCGCCGGAATGGGCGACTCAGCGCCTGAACCCGCTTCCAGGTACACAAGCCTCATGCCCATGAACTTGGCCGCCAGGGAATAGGCAACGGCAAGCTCGGGCTTCTTCCTTGGAATAAGCCTGGCATCGCCTACCCATCCCACAGTGCCGCCCGGCTCGATGATGATATAGGCCATCGGCAGAGGTTCAAGACCGTAGCGCATGACCAGTGGCGCGCCCAATACCTGGTTCTCTACAATGTAAGATGTAGAGCGAGAGTTGAGCAGGCTCATGAAAAATACTGCGTCCGCATTTTCGCACAGACCCGCAACGCTGCTCGGGAAAAGAATTACAGGAAGATCCGTCTTCTCTTTTATCCGTTCTACCGTCTCATGAAGAACGATGCCTGCCGCGCCCACGGAGCCGCCCACCATTATGGCGTCGGTGCCTCCGATGGTTGCCGCTTTTGCCATCTCCGCTGCAACTTTTGGGCTCTGGGAATCGGGGTCGATCAGCGTCAGATGTCCGGCACCGCGTGCAGCGACCGTGCGGCGCAGCAGCTCCTCGACCCTGCCCATCTTAAACACCACTGGCCTTAAGCGGTCTTGCTCTCCTTGGACTTCATCCTCAGGCCATGATAGCCGCACTTGCGGCAGCGGGTCGCTTTAACGGGGTTTCGCGCATTGCAGCGCATGCATATCTTGAGATTCAAGATTCTGTTTTCTGCTTCTGGAAATCTAGCCATAATAATCAGCCTCTAAACCGTCCCTTCTTACTTGGATATGAAACTTTCCGTGAATAAAATGACGCCGGGGTTGGGATTTTCCTGGCGGAGCTTTCTCGCTATGCCATTTTGAACCCAAGAGTCCCTGAAAGGGACAACAGGTCTCGAGCCTGCCGCGTTTAGACTCCCGCAGCTTTGTTTGCGGCGGGATTAGTCCGCTCTGCCACCCCGGCTCAATTTATTTTCCGTCCGGCCCATGCTTTATATCTGTTGCTCCCACAATAGCCACCTTCAGGACGAAAAATTCAGGTGTTATGATAATGTCTCTTCGAGAGGATGCACTAGCGTTTCATAAGGCTGCCAAGGGCAAGATTGCCGTTCACAGCAAAGTCCCCTGCTGCAGCAAGCAGGATCTATCCCTGGCCTACACGCCGGGCGTGGCCGAGCCCTGTCGCGAGATTGAGAAGAATCCCGATGATGTCTACGAGTATACCAGCAAAGGGAATCTCGTGGCCGTGGTGACGGACGGGACCGCCGTTCTGGGGCTTGGCGACATCGGGCCGCTGGCCTCCATCCCGGTCATGGAAGGAAAGGCGATTTTGTTCAAGAACTTCGCAGGCATCGATGCGTTTCCGATAGCCGTCACCTCCAAAGATCCGAGCGTCATCGTGGACACGGTGACGAGGATCGAGCCGGTCTTCGGCGGCATCAATCTGGAGGACATCAGCGCGCCTCGCTGCTTCGAGGTGGAGGAGCGGCTGAAGAAGACTCTGAAGATTCCGGTATTCCATGACGACCAGCACGGCACGGCCATCGTTGCCCTGGCGGCGCTGATCAACGCCCTCAAGGTGGTGGGCAAGGACTTCGCCACCATTCGCGTGGCCGTGAGCGGGGCAGGAGCCGCGGGAGTCGCAGTCACCAAATTCCTGCAGAGCTTCGGCGTTCGCGACGCCATCCTCTGCGACAGCAAGGGCGTGATCTACCAGGGAAGGCCCGACCTGAATTCATCCAAGCAGGAGATTGCCAGGATCACCAATCCGCGCGCCGTCAAGGGCACCCTGGCCGATGCCATTCGCGGAGCCGACGTATTCCTGGGGCTCTCCGTGGCGGGAATCGTCAGCCAGGACATGGTGAGGAGCATGGCCCGCGACGCCATCGTCTTTGCAATGGCCAATCCCGTGCCCGAGATCATGCCGGACCTCGCCAAGGAGGCGGGCGCGCGGGTGGTGGCCACAGGCAGATCCGACTTCCCGAACCAGGTCAATAACGTGCTGGGCTTCCCCGGCATCTTCCGCGGCGCACTGGATGTGCGCGCCGGCGACATCAACGAGCCCATGAAGGTCGCCGCCTCCAAGGCCATCGCCGCGCTGGTGGAGAGCGTCTCGGAGGAGTGCATCATTCCCTCACCTCTTGATCGAAGGGTTGTTCCGGCTGTGGCCGCAGCGGTGGCGAGGGCTGCCATTGAGACGGGCGTGGCGAGGAAGCCCATAGATCCGGAAGTGGTCAGAAGGAATGCAGAAAAGATTGTCGGAGAGATAGAAAAGAGCTGCTAGATGCGAAATTTGAGGGAAACGGGACTGTAAAAACGACATATCGATAAGTCCATGGATTTTGTGGGATGGCCGAACCATTTTTGCCATCCCGCAACCCTTCACGCCCTGTTTCGCGCTGATAGGGCGGGATAGGACATTTTGCCGAAGGTCATTGATCTTGATTTTGCAGCCCTAACCGGGGCACTCGCCTTTGCTGCGCACGCATATCCTCTTTATGGCCGACCATCCGGACATCTTTTCAAATTCGTTGATTGCAGTCACTCTTATGTCATAGTTTCCTGGCCGTGACCATCTGTGGGAGACGCTGGCAGTCTCAAGCGAATTGTAGTACCCTGTATGATATCGCGATCCATCACCCCAATCAAAGATGTATTTGATCTTGCTGCAGGAGTCAGGTGTGCTTGTAGAAAATGTGCACAGGGCATTAACGCGAGCACAATTTGGCCCATGAGGTCGATTGGGCGTTTGAGGAATTGAATAGATCTGAACTGGTCGGAAGTAGGACCATTCCGAGCTTGTGCCTTGCTCATCCACGGCCTTAACGCGAACGCTAAATCCGTTGCTCCGTCCGCAGCTATGCCAGGCATGCCTGGTTTCAATAGCCACATTTGGAGAGACGTAAGACGTCTCGCTAAATGTGGACGCATAATTCTCCCGCCATTCAAAGACGTATTTTATCCTCTCGCCGCCAGGATTGGAGGCAACGGTGGAAAAGGTCAGGAGCTTATTTATCTCTCCGCTTGTTGGACCGCGAGGCGTTGCCGGCCTGCTTGGCTGAGA
>JAJRAT010000139.1 GCA_028682845.1 Methanothrix sp.
CTCTACCTTCTCGATGCCGGGCGCAAAACTGAACGCCTCAAACTCCGGGCGCGGGTCGCGACCGGGCCTGGCCAGCTCATCCAAAATATCCGCCAGCGTGGCGTCTCCCGCCTTTCCGCCCAGGTACTTCTTGGGATCGATGCGCTGCAAGAGTTCGCGGTTTTGCAGAAGCTCCGTCACCGGGACCCCCAGGTCCGCAGCCATTCTTTTGACGAGGGCATAGCTCTCAGGATGCACGGCGGTGCTGTCCAGAGGATTTGCGCCTTGCCGGATGCGCAGGAATCCGGCGGCCTGCTCGAAGGCTTTGGGACCGAGGCGGGGCACCTTTTTCAGGTCTTCGCGGGAAGAGAAGAGGCCGTGCTCATTCCTGTAGTGAACAATGGCCTGCGCCAGCTTCGGCCCCAGGCCGGACACGTAAGCCAAAAGCTCGCGGCTGGCGGCGTTTACGTCCACGCCTACCAGATTCACGCAGGCTGAGACGGCGTCATCCAGCGCTTTCTTCAAGGCCGACTGGTCCACGTCGTGCTGATACTGTCCGACGCCTAGAGCCGTGGGCTCGATCTTCACCAGCTCCGCCAGCGGGTCCATGAGCCTTCTGCCGATGGAGACCGCGCCGCGCACGGTGGCGTCCTGGTCCGGGAACTCCTGGCGTGCAACTTCCGAGGTGGAGTAGACCGACGCTCCGGATTCGTTGACCATGATGACGGGAATCTTGCGCGGGAACCTGATGGCGCTCAGGAAGGCTTCCGTCTCCCTTCCGGCTGTACCGTTGCCGACGGCGATGACCTCGATCTCGAACTGATCGCAGATCTCTCTTACCGCTTTGGCGGCCTTTTCCGTTTTCGATTGCGTATCGAGTGGATAGATCACATCGTTTTTCACAAGCCTGCCCAGGCGGTCCAGAACCGCCAGCTTGCAGCCCGTCCGGTAGCCGGGGTCCACGGCCAGGACGGCCTTCTGGCCCAGAGGCGGGTCGAGGAGTATCCGGCGCAGGTTATCCGAGAATACGGCAATTGCTTTTTCCTCCGCCCTCGCTCGGGCCGAGGCGAGGGCCTCGTTTTCCATGGCCGGAGCCAGCAGGCGGCGGTAGCCGTCGCGCGCCGCCTCCCTGACCTGCTGGCAGGCGGGGCCGTCGCCCTTCAGGAAAAGCTCATCCAAAATATCGTGCGCAACCTCATCAGGCGGCGCTACGTGCAGGCTGATCACGCCCGCCTTGGCGGCACGCAGCATTGCCAGGAGACCGTGAGAGGAGACGCGCCCGATGGGCCCCGACCAGTCCAGGTAATCCTTGAATTTTTCCGCCCCGGCCCCCGGCTCTTTTCCGGTTACAGCCTTCGATCTGAGAACGCCTTCCGCCTCGAAGAGCCCTCTTGTGCGGGCCCGGCACTCCGCGTCCTCGCTGATCCATTCAGCCATGATGTCCCTGGCTCCCGCCAGTGCATCATTTGTGTTTTCCACGCCAAGATTTGCATTGACGAACAGAGCCGCCTCTCTGTCCAGGTCGAGATCCCCGTGCCTTTCCTGGGCGAAGATCTTCTTGGCAAGATTCTCGAGGCCCTTCTCCCGCGCCACTGTGGCTCTGGTGCGCCGCTTGGGCCGGAAGGGCAGATAGATGTCCTCAAGCTCGGCCAGTGTCTTGGCACGCTGCAGCCTCTCTTTGAGTTCATCCGTGAGCAGGTCGCGTTTGGACAGGGATTGGAGGATGGCATCGCGCCGCTCATCCATTTGCCTGAGCCTTGACAGCAAGTCGCGAATCCTGGCGATCGCAACCTCGTCCAGGCCCTCCGTAGCCTCTTTGCGGTATCTGGCAATGAAGGGCAAAGTTGCTCCGGAATCGAGCAGCTCTGCGACTGCCCGAACCTGGCTCTCCTTCAGGGACAATTCATGTGCGATCTGTGTGCCGTGTGACGATTCCATAATCCTTCCTCAAGAGAGACTCCTGGCTAAATTAAAAGGTGCATGAGGTGAAAAAGCCGCCGCTGGCCTGGACAGACAGGGTTTTCGAAATTCTTGGGGATGGGAGGCGAAATATCGTATAATCAATGTCGGGAGAATGATTCGATGGCAAATGATTTCTGCGGCAAACGATGTCGATGGCAGATGATCTCTGCTGCAAGTGATGTCGGCTGCGAAAATAGATAGCGAAAGCTGGAACAAGGAAAGACCGGATCGCTAACGCTTCGGTGACGGAAGAATAAAGCCAAGGCTATTTAACCTGAAAAAATGCAAAAGGAAGGCCAGTAGTCCTGGCCTGTTATTGGTTAAGATCTGAATCGGGAATTAGATTAAAGTTACTGCTTCGAGACTTTGTCAGCCTTGGGGCCTTTCTCGCCCTCGACTACCTCGAAGCTGACCTTATCGCCCTCGTTGATTGTGACATCGGGCAAGAGGCCAGTTGCATGAACAAAATAATCCTTTCCATCGTCGCCTGCAATGAATCCAAATCTCTTGGTTCTATTGAAGAATTTTACTGTTCCGGTTACCATTCTGATTCCTCAGTTTAGTAACCTGATATTAGCCGTCTATTTAAATGTACTGGCGAACATCCTCAAATCGAGGCAGGAATAGTCCTTCTGAGCAAAGGGGCGATTCATCACAAAAATATGGTTTGCGTCCTTCGCCATCCCTGCCGGGGTCCTGAAAATTGATGAGGAAGAACGGATATAGGCGATCATTTCCAGGCATTCTCGCCGCCGGTCTCCCCCGGTCTTGCATCAATTCAGCCGTCTTCATCCGGTCATTCATCAGGGATCTTCGACCCGGTCCAAAATTTGCTTTTATGCGCAGCAATCCGACGCCATGCGCGGAAAGCCTGATCGAATTCACAGTGCAAATCCATGTTTATGGGTCAGTGGACTCCGTATGTCCGTTCTAACCGCATTTTGCGATAATGCTGCGATATATCTTTGCGGCCTGATCGGCGGCGATGCAGCCTTTAGCGCATTTTCCGCAGCGAATGCATTTTTCCGCATCGATGGAAAAAGTATCCTGCACCCGGATTGCGCCCTTCTTGCAGTTCTTCTCGCAGATCCGGCAGCCGGTGCACAGTTGCACGCGCAGCACGCTCTCACATACCTTTTGCAGCAGATCTTCCGCTTCCTGCTTTGCTGCGATTATCATGATGTGGCCGTTGGCAAAGACCGTCGCCCTTCCATTGTCGGCCTTGATCACCGCCGCGCCAAGCTCCTCGGCAAACGACACCTCACCGACCAGGTGCAAAGCCCCGGCAACAGAAGGAAATGGATGATTTTGAGGAGCGGCAAGGTTCGCTTCAATTGAGTATTCCAGGCCGCAGGGCGATGGTCCCCGCGTCACCTGCAAAGCGATATCCTTCTTAGCATCAGCTCTTGCCTGCAAGCTGATTGCATGAGCCTTGGCAATCTCCATCATCTTGGGCGGATGCCTCTTCCAGCGCCAGAAGCCCCAATCGATGTATCTCTTGTCCAGCTTGTTCTCTTCTCCCCATGATTTCAAGAACGAGGTCCATCGGGCATACAGATCCGGGTGCGACTTCTTCAATCGGGCGAACTCCGACTGCAGCGAGGCGGGGCAAAGCCAGCAGCCGATGCGCTCGAAGTCTTCATCGTAAAGGGGATTTGGCTCCAGCCCGTTCCAGTAGATGTAGAGCATGACCTCCAGCGCCCGCCAATTGCGGATGGGCGAGAGTGTGGTCTGGCTCGGAACGTAGGGATTGCGCTCCACCGCCCTGATGGTGGCGCGGTTGAAGGACTCAAAGATGCGGCGGCCTTCGACGGTCACGCAGCCCTTGGGGTAATGCTGCTGAAGGAATGTGGTCATGGGTCCCAGTTTGTTGGTCTTGCAGCACCAGCGAAAATCCTTGGCCGGAGGCCCGAAGCTCTCCGCCTGCTCGAAGAACCCGCCATCACTTGCGATCTCATGCAGCTTCAGCTTATGGGTGCGGCAGAAGTCTCGCGTGTAATCCACAGTTTCGGGAAATTCAAGCCCGGTGTTGATGAAGAGCACTTCGGACCTCGGCCTCACCTTCCGGCAGAGCCAGAGGGATGCCAGGCTGTCCTTTCCGCCGCTGAATGATACGTTCACGGGCAGCCTGTTTCTGGATAAGTAGTCCTCCAATTCTCTTAAGGCCGTCTTCTCCAGCCGCTTCAGGTGATCCTCGTTGGCTCTGATGACATCTTCAAGAGTGGAAAGGCGGTCGCCAAGCCGAAGGTGCTCGGCCTTGACCACATCCTTGATGCGAATGGACAGGATGGGCGGAATGGATGCCGATCCGTCTCCCTTCATCCGCACCACACCCACGCCTGCGAACTTTCCCATTCGGAGGATGACGTTATCGCCCTCATTCAGATGGTCTGGCCGGCTCTCGATCTGATCCTCCCGCAGCCATTTGCCCTTGAGGTGGCCTTTCAGGAGGGCGGGATTGCAGACCACTACTGCCTTTTTCGCTCTGGTGGAGAGCAGTGCCGCTCCAGCAGGCTCAAGATCTATCTTGTGGCTCTCGGATGTGATATCAAACCAGAGCGTAGCAATATGCAGGCCGTCCAGGATAACCTGATCGCGGCGATCCATTCCTGCAATCTTGTTGAGCAGAATTATTCTGCCGTCCAGAAAATCGGTGCAGCCGTAATCTCTATCGAAAAGCTCGCGGAGAAGCTCTCTTCCCGCCCGCGAGCAGAGCCGCACATCTCCGGGCGGCGAGAGCTGAATCTGCCTGCCATTGCTCTTGCAGATGGAGCACCCTTCGGCCAGCAGGGGAAGGTTGCA
>JAJRAT010000187.1 GCA_028682845.1 Methanothrix sp.
ACCAGAGTGATCAAATAGAGGGGAATTTGCCAGTCTACCGCCACCCAGAAAAACGCTATGATGAGGCAAATCTCTGCCAGGATCACCCTAAAGAGCCGGTCCAGCGTGCCGAGGTTCTTCACGAACATGCTAGTTCCCATATGACATTATTAAGGTTTTCCGTTTGCTTTTGGCTCGCGCTCCCGGATTTCCTGGTCACTGCACGCAATTCACTGAGCATATTATTTGCGATTTTTAATTCGCCATTTCATTTCGCCCCCTGCCGCAAATCGTGTCCATCTTTTGTAACAAATTTTGATATATTCACTCGTTGGTTCATAAAAAACTGATTGATAAATATCTCTCTTCCGGACTTTTCAAACTAAACTCCATTTTAAATACTAGCAATACTATGACAAGTGAGTCCCAATAAAAGGTTAATCAGAATGTCTGCTGTATCTGAAATCCAGATTAATAATGCCTCAGATTTTGCAGAGGTCCGTGACATCAGCGTGCCATTGGAAGCGGCCCCGGTATTTCCCGGCGATCCAAAGTATTCCAGAGCATCCATATCCCGGCTGGAGGATGGTGCGCAATATAATTTGTCTTCTATTTATCTTGGCACTCATTCGGGCACTCATCTCGATGCTCCGGCGCATCTGCTTCGTGGCGGCAAGACAATTGATCGGTATCCATTGAGCCGATTCATTCTGCCGGTTCAGGTCGTATCGGTGAAATGCCCCGGCAACGGAGATCCGATTTGCCCGTCCGCCCTGCGGGATTTAAAATCAGGCAAAGGTGAAGCTCTTCTCTTCAAGACGAACAATTCCCTTCGCCGTCTGATGCACCGTTCCGTCTTCTCTGAGGAATTTGTCTATCTATCGCGAGAGGCCGCCGCTCGTTGTGTAACCTTGGATTTTGGCCTTGTCGGAATCGATTACCTCTCCGTGGATCGATACGGCGACGACCAGGCTCCGGCGCATCGCACTCTATTGGAAAATGATATCCTGATCTTGGAAGGCATAGACCTTGAAGCCGTCTCTCCCGGAAGGTACCGTCTCATCTGTCTGCCGCTGAACGCAACGGGCCTCGATGCCGTCCCGGTTCGGGCCGTTCTGGTAAGGTGATAAATCTGCCTCTCGAATTCATGTACAAATTCGCATTGGACCACATGCCGGAAGCAGTCGTCATGAGCGATCCGGATGGAAAGATCTCATACATGAATCCGGCTCTGGAGCGGCTGGTTGGGTCATCGAGCCGCAATGCAATGGGAATGAATTGCACCGATATACTTGGTGCGCATTTTTCTGAAATTTTGCATGAACTGAAAGCCGGGTCCGGGAAAGATTCGAGCGGCAAATTCGATTTTATTGGAAGAATACTGGAATACTCTGCAATTCGAATAATCGATGACGGCGAATTTCTCGGCTTCATCATCATCTTGAAAGATGCGCCATCCGCACAACCTGCGTCCGGCGAAGAATGCCAATGTGCAGGCAGCGATAAATCCTGCTGCGAATCCGGCAGTGATCGAAGCAAGAAGGACCGCATCCTTGCCGGGGCCGCACTTGCCGCCAACCAGCTCCTGATCACAAAAGAGATGGATCAGGCATTCGATCAGGCATTAGAAGCACTGGGATGCTCCGCTGATGTGGATCGAGTCAGCATCTTCGAGAACTTCATGTCCGAAAAGAGCGAGCGGTGCTGCAAATTGCGCTTTGAGTGGGTGAAAGGAGCAAGTATTTCAAAACTGAGTCAAATCCTTCCCGCAGTTCTATCTTATGACTATCCGGTTCGCTGGGGCGATTGTCTGGAGGACGGTATGCCGCTCAAGGGTCTTGCCAGAAATCAGAGCGCTCAGATAAAGGCGTTCTTCGAGAAATTGAATGTGCTCTCGTTCCTCGTCGTTCCCATCTTTGCTCTGGATCGGTTCTGGGGCTTCATAAGCTTTGATGACCAGAAACGCGAGAGGATCTGGACCTGGAACGAGGTCTCGATCTTGATGACCATAGCCAGCGCCATCGGCGGAATCATGGACCGCCATGAAGCCGAGAAGGCGCTGCGGGAGAGCGAGGAGAAATACCGCGAGCTGGTGGAAAGCGCCAACAGCATCATCATGAGAACGGATACCCTCGGGCGCATCAGCTTTTTCAACAAATTTGCGCAAGACTTCTTCGGCTATTCGGAAGCGGAGATCCTGGGCAAAAACGTGCTGGACACCATCGTTCCCTCGGTTGATTCGGAGGGGCGCATTCTTCGCGAACTTGTGAGGGACCTTGCCCTCCATCCGGAGAGCTATGCCTCCAATGTCAATGAGAATATGCGCCGCAACGGAGAAAGGGTATGGATTGCCTGGACCAACCGACCGGTTTTAAATGAACGGGGCGAGGTCGTCGAGATTCTATGTATCGGCAACGATATCACCGAGAATAAATTATCCAGCCGGAGGCTGAAAGAGGCGGCGCAGGATCTGCGAGAGACCAGAGACTACCTGGAAAATCTCATCGCCCATGCCAACGCACCCATAATTGTCTGGGACCCGTCCTTTAAAATCACCCGATTCAACCATGCCTTCGAGAGGCTGACCGACCATAATGCCCGGGATGTGCTGGGAAAGCCGCTCGATATGCTCTTTCCCGATGCGAGTCGGAGCGCGTCTCTCTCCTACATCCATAAGACTCTGTCCGGAGAGAGGTGGGATGCGGTCGAGATCCCCATCCTGAGACGGGACGGCTCCATTCGAACGGTGCTCTGGAACTCGGCCACTATCTACGATGAAGAGGGACGGCATGTCGTTGCCACCATTGCCCAGGGACAGGACATAACCGAGCGAAATCAGGCCCAGGAACAGGTCCGGTTCCAGGCGTCTCTCCTCGATCAGGTCCGCAATTCCGTGATCGCGACGGACCTTCGGGGCAATATCATTTACTGGAATCGTTTTGCTGAAAATCTCTATCAGTACACTGCCGGGGAAATCCTCGGAAAGAGCATCGCCGAGACGATTGTGCCCATTGACCGGCACTGGCGAATCCGCGAAATCATGGCCGCCATCGAGTGTTCGAGCTACCTGGAATGCGAGCTGCAGGTTCGGCGAAAGGACGGGAGCATGTTCCCGGCCTTTTATACCTTCAGCATTCTAAAGGACCTCAAGGGAAAACATATCGGATTTGTGGGCGTGAGCGTTGATCTCACAGAGAGAAAGCGGGCGGAGCATGACCTGCTTCTCGCCAAGGAACGGGCCGAATCGGCAACGAAAGCCAAGTCCGAATTCCTGGCCAATATGAGCCATGAGATCCGCACGCCCATGAATGCCGTCATCGGGCTTACCGGCCTTCTTCTCAATACGAAGATCGATGAGCAGCAGCGGGGCTACATCGAGATCATTCGCAGCAGCGGTGATGCATTGCTCTCCATCATCAGCGATATCCTGGACTTCTCCAAGATCGAAGGCGGAATGCTGGAGCTGGAGAGCCAGCCCTTTGACCTCATCGATTGTCTGGAAGCGTCCATTGATCTGGTGGAGGACGCGGCAGTCAAGAAAGGGCTCTCGATATCCTACACCATTCCGCCAACCGTGCCGTCCATGATCGTGGGCGATTCGACTCGCCTTCGCCAGGTTCTGGTCAACCTGCTCAGCAATGCCGTAAAATTTACCGAACGAGGCTCGGTTCATATCACCGTCTCCTCGCAGCCTGCCCCATCCGGTCATGAGATTTGTTTCTCGGTGCAGGATACCGGAATCGGCATATCCGGGGATCGCATGGACCGCCTCTTCCAGTCCTTCAGCCAGGTGGATGCCTCGATGACTCGAAAATATGGCGGCACCGGCCTTGGGCTGGCCATCTCCAAGCACCTGGTGAGCCTCATGGGCGGGAGCATCCGGGCGGAGAGCAAACTTGGGCAAGGGTCCACCTTCCATTTCTCGATTCTGGCTGAGGCCGCAGCGCAGCCGTCGACGGAGGGATTTGCCGGAAAAACGGTCCTGGTGGTGACGGAAGACGAGCCCTTGCGCGAACTGCTCTATGTGATCCTGCACTCCTGGTCCATGCAGCCGAAGGCCGTTTCATCCGCTGCGCTGGCCGGGGAATGTCTCTCCAAGGATTCCTTTGATCTGGTCCTCCTAGACCTGCAAACGGACCATTGGGATTTTATGATGCAGGCGGCCCGCTCGAAATCAACTCTCGTGATCGCTCTGGGCACCATCGGAGGAGATGCCGCTGCATTCTCATCCGCAGTCTCCCGGCCTGTCAGGCCGTCAAGTCTGGCCCAGGCAGTCCATCGAGCCCTGCAAAAGAGCAGGAGTCGGGGGACGTCCTCGTTGCAGGCGGCACCGGCAAGCAGCAAAGATGAGATGAATCTCTCCATTCTACTGGCCGAGGACAATGCCGTGAACCAGATGGTGGCGCTGCGTATGCTGGAGCGCCTGGGATGCCGGGCGGATGTGGCCGCTAACGGTCTTGAGGTTTGCCGGGCGATGGAGACTGAGCATTACGATGTGGTGCTGATGGATGTACAGATGCCGGAGATGGACGGCCTGGAGGCCACCAGAAAGATACGCGGCATGCCCGAAATTTCCCAGCCCTACATCATCGCCATGACAGCGCACGCCATGAAAGGAGATAAGGAAGAGTGCCTGAAGGCCGGAATGGACGATTACGTCTCAAAGCCGGTGCGAATCGAGCAGCTCCAGGCAGCCCTGCAAAACAGCCGCAAGGAGAAACGGGGTGATGATCAACTGCAAAGGCT
>JAJRAT010000120.1 GCA_028682845.1 Methanothrix sp.
GATAGGTGCTTCATCGGCGGCACGCGCCACATCGATCGGTTCTTTCCCAAACTCCTGGAGAAGGCCGCGCCCGGCTGCGTGATCGTGGTCGACCTGGCCAGAATCGGCATTGCCGCCCGGGTGGCGGCGATGATGAAAGAGGCCGGCATCTTTCAGGAGCTTATTCAGATTCATATCTCAAGGGGCTACGAGCTGGCGGGGGACATCGCCCTTCGACCTGTGAACCCCATCTTCATGGTGATCGGCAAATGTTAATCGGCATCAGTCTCGGCCCCGGCGACCCGGAGCTTATGACCTTCAAAGCTGCAGCGGCCCTCAAGAGATGCGACAGTGTCTTCGTTCCGGGAGAGATGGCGGCAGAGCTGGCCCGGCCTTACTCGGTCCCGCAGATCCTGGAATTTCCCATGATCGAGGACAAGGATGAGCTGGAGAGGATCTGGCAGAAGAATGCGGACACGGTGGCCGCTTCCGCTGCCGGCGGAACGGCGGGCTTCGCCTGCATCGGTGACGTCAACACCTTCTCCACCTTCAGCCATCTCAAGAGAGTGATCGGGCGGAGCCACCCCAAGATCGAGGTCGAGACCGTTCCCGGCGTCGGCGTCGTTCCGGCTCTTGCCGCGCGCTTTGGCGTCGCATTGGAGAAGTCCTTCGAGGTCTCGGACGGCTCGCCTGTGGAATCGGTCATCCGCATGAAGGCCACAAGACCAAGGAAGCTGGCCGAGGAGCTGAGGTCCAGGGGCTTTGACGAGTTCATTCTGGGAACGAGGCTCTGCACTCCCCAGGAAAAAATAATTCGGGGAGAGCTGCCGGAAAGGAGCGACTACTTCAGCGTCCTCTTGGCGCGGAGGCGGAGATGAAGGTCTACTTCGTGGGCGCAGGTCCCGGAGACGCGGACCTTATAACGGTTAAGGGCAAAAGGCTGCTTGATGAAGCGGATCTGGTGGTTTACGCAGGATCGCTGGTCAATCCCGATCTCCTGACGGGGCTCAAGGCCGATCTGATGGACAGCAACGGCGCATCCCTGGAGGCCACCAACTCCAGGATGCTGGAAGCCCTGCGAGATGGGAAAAAGGTTGTGCGGCTGCACAGCGGCGACCCGTCGCTTTACGGCGCAATTCTGGAGCAGATGCAGCCCCTGGAAGAGGCAGGAGTGGAAGTGGAGGTCGTGCCCGGTGTCTCGTCCCTCTTTGCCTCGGCTGCGGCCTTGAAGACGCAGCTCACGCTCAAAGGCGTATCCGAGTCACTCATCATCACCCGGCCCGCCGGAACGACCCTGGAAAAGGATGAACTGGCGGCCTTGAGCCGGCACGGGACAACTTTAGCCGTCTTCCTCGGCATCGACAAGATCGAGGACATTGTCAAGTCCCTGGACCGACCGGCGGACACGCCCGTCGCTGTGGTCTATCATGCCTCCTGGCCGGATCAGGAGATCCTGATAGGAACACTGGCCGACATCGCAGATAAGGTCAAAGCCGCGGGCTTTTCCCGCAGCGCCCTCATTTTGGTGGGGGGCGTAATATCAAGAACCGGATTTGGGAGGTCTCACCTATACCGCGCCAGATAAAGCAGGGATCGGTCGCCATTCTGGTCTTCCCCAGAGACGAGGATAAGGGCGAGAGGATTGTGCAGGCCCTGGATGAGAGCTACCACCCGACGCTGCTCTTCTGGGATAAAGAGAAGCTGGCGGATGTTTTGGCACGCTATGATCACGTGGTGGCGGTCATGGCCGTGGGGATCGTGGTGCGAAGCCTTTGCGGCCACCTGCACGACAAATGGTCGGATAGGCCCGTGGTGGCCGTCGACTCATGCCTGCGCTGCGCCGTTCCCATCGTCGGAGGCCACCACGGAGCCAACGAGCTGGCCGAGTGCCTGGCAAAGAGGCTGGGGCTTTTCCCGGCCATCACCACCGCTACGGACTCTTCCGGCAGGCCGTGCCTGGAGAGCGCAGCCGCAAGCCTGGGAGCAAGAATTGCCAACCGGGACTCCTCAAAAGCCGTCAACCTTGCCTTTCTCAAGGAAGACGTGCCGGTCCTGAGATTGAAGGGGCCGAAGATCGTTCTGGTGGACGAGGATGTGGCGGTCCTGAAGAGAGTCGGCATCGTGGTGGGCGTGGGCGCGAGGAAGGGCGTTTCTTGCGCCGAGGTTCTGGAGGCGGTCGACGCCGCTCTGGCTGAGGCTGAGAAGAAGAGAGAAGAGGTGGGAATCTTTGCCACGGCTTATCTGAAGAAAGACGAGGAAGGCATGATTGAAGCCGCTAAAATATTGGGCTGCAAGATGATCTGCCTCTCCGAAGAGGTGCTCAATTCTCAATGTCCCAGCACTCCGTCCCGAGCCTCCGACCTGGGGCTGACAGGCGTTGCCGAGCCTGCCGTGCTGGCGCTGGCAGAGATGCTGATCCTGCCCAAGAAAGTCTACGGGAGGGTTACGGTTGCCATCGGAGAGTAACTTGCGGAGCAACAGCGCCGGGGACGATTCCAAAAACAGATTCTACATCGTCGGCATCGGCCCGGGCTCCCGGAGCCTGCGAACCTTTGCCGCCGAGGAGGCCGTTCGCAATGCAGACTACGTGGTCGGCCACAGGCTTTACCTCGACCTCATTCGCGACCTGCTGGACGGGAAGAAGGTAATCCCCAGCAGCATGGGAAAAGAGGTGGACAGGGTCAAGGCCGCCGTCGAACTCCTGGAGGAGGGCTCCGTGGCTCTGGTGAGCGGCGGAGACCCCAACGTCTACGGCATGGCCGGGCTTGGCCTGGAGATGGCACCGCGACCCGCGGAAGTGGAGGTCGTCCCCGGCGTCACATCCTTCACCGCTGCGGCAAGCCTTGCCGGTCTCTCTTTTCGGGAGACGGTGGCCGCCGTCAGCCTCAGCGATCTGCTCACGCCCTGGCGCGACATCGAGGACCGCCTGCGCCTGTCAGCAGAATTCGAAATGCCGGTCGCCCTCTACAATCCCCGCAGCAAGAGACGCGACTGGCAGCTCATCCGCGCCCTGGACCTCTGCGGCAATAGAAAAGTACTGGTTGCAAAGGACGTGGGCCGCGAGGAGCAAGAGCTGTTCTGGACTTCATCGCGTGAGTTGATCGAGGACGAAGCCCTGCGCGAGAAGATCGATATGACCACCCTCGTCATCCTCTGCGGCAAGGGCGCATTTTGTGGAGCTGCCGGATCCGAGGCGATGATGAACGTGGTGGGCATCGGACCCGGTGATCGAAGACACCTGACTCATGAGGCGGAGAGCATCCTGAAAAGCTCCGCCAGGATCTTCGGCGCACAGAGGTATCTTGAGCAGATATCCGACCTTTCCCTGGCTGAAAAGGTCAATCATGCCGGCCCCTGTCCGGAAAGAATGGCCGCCCGCTTCCGCGAGGCGACGGCACTGGCCGAAACGAGTCAGAAGGCCTCCATCCTCACGGGCGGAGACCCCAGCATCTTCAGCTCCGGCTGGAGGATCATGGAACAGGCACAGGCAGCGCTCCCTGCGGTTCCCGTCCATATTTCACCCGGAGTCAGCGCCTTTTCCTCCGTGGCCGCCAGGGCGGGAGCGCCACTGGTCAACGACTTTGCTCTCCTCTCCGAGCCGGGAGATCCGGCAAGAGTGGCGCTGCTTGCCGCCGCCGGCTACGCCGTTGTCGCCTACAACGTGAAGGGGCATGAGATCGCATCCCTCCTGCGTGACATCGACCCGGCGCGTCCCTGCGTCCTGGCCAGAGATGTGGCGAGGACAGGGGAGGAGATGATGATATTGACGGCGGAGGACCTCGTGGCCGCAAATCCCGGCGGCTTCCGCTTCACGCTACTGGTAGCCTCCGCCAATTCCTGCATCAAGGACGGAAGGATAATCACCAAAAGAGGATATCAGACAAAGTACAGCTACTGAATTTTGAGTTGGATTCCCATGATCGAAAATTACACGGACATCGGGGCCACCACGGCGGAGGCCATGCAGATCAGCACCAAGAGCCGCAAGCTTATCTCCGAGCTGATCGGGGACAAATCGATAGAGGATCGGATCCGGCAGCGCTGCGTCATCGCCACCGGAGACCCGGCTGTTGCCTATATTCTCAGCTTCCAGCATAATCCCGTCGAGGCCGGCCTGCGAGCCCTGCAAAAGGGTGCGCCGATCTACGTGGATATCAAAATGATGCAAGCAGGAGTGGTAAAAAAAGGCCACCAGAGCGACGTTATCGTCATGATCGGCCAGGGCGACGAACAGGCGGAAGCAAGAGGAATCACCCGCTCCTCGGCAGGAGTTCTGGCGCTGAAAGAGAAGTTGTCCGGCTCCATAATCGCCATCGGAAACGCGCCATCCGCTCTGCTGACTCTCTGCGACCTGATGGAGGCCGGCGAGGTCTCGCCGGAGCTGGTTATCGGCGCGCCGGTGGGCTTCGTCAATGCCGCCGAGAGCCATGAACGGCTGCGCAAGATCGATGTGCCTGCCATATCCGTAGTGGGAACCCGCGGCGGGACGCCCATCGCCGTCGCGGCCCTAAATGAGATCATAAACACCTATGCCAGAAACAGTCACTGATCCCGTCACACTCTTTCCCATTCCCCTATCGTGGATCGAGCAATGCGCCGACCCCGGGGCTCTGCAAAAGATCCGGAGCGGACGCTTTGTTCTGCTCTCCAACGGCGAACTGATCCGGCGCGGCCTGACCACAGGCACCACCGCCGCCGCAGCCTGCAAGGGAGCGATTCTCTCTTTGAAA
>JAJRAT010000018.1 GCA_028682845.1 Methanothrix sp.
ACCGAGAAATATATAGTTAATCCAGGCAGGGTGAAAGTAATTATGGCAAAGGACTCCGCTTTCATCCCCACCCTGAAGGATGGGGACTTCTCGCTTCGTCCTTCGCAATCCTACGAGTTAAAAGATTTGGAGCAACAGCCGTCTTCAATATATCTTGATCTGCGTCTGCGATCGTTTCCGTTGAAGGAGTCAGGGAAGGCGGCATCTTTGCGCTCTGCAGAAGATAGCCGATTGTTATCGATGCCTTCTCCAGGAAAGAAAGAGCTTCCGGGTCCACCGGCTCGCGACAGGCGACGACCGTCGCGCCGTTTGCCCGGCCACTGCAAATGATTGGTGCGGTGATCCAGATTCTTGTGGCATCCTCCGTGCACCTTTGTGCTTTGGGAAGGCCCAGGAGCAGATTTGACTCCATGCCGCCGGTGAATTTGATGAGATCTTCCACAGATCCGACTAACTTGCATAGCTCAAGGCCCGAACTTCCCCGCAGGAAAATGCCGCCCAGCTCTGCGCCGACTATGCCCGCGAGCACATGGGTCAATGCCTCAGCCAACTGCGCGTCCAAATCGCCCTGCGGACTCAGGCATCGTTCCATGATGCCGTTGATGGCGGTCAGTTCGCGGTTGCTGCGCACGATCTCGATCTCCAGATCCTTCCTCGTAGTGATATCCAGGAGATTGCCTAAAATCGCCCTGCGGCCCTCGTATTCTATCGGTACCGTTCGAAACTCGATCCAGCGTTTCGTCCCGTCTTTACGCAGCACCTTTGATTCATAAACGGGCGCAGGAGCCAGCCGGTCCCGATCAAGCCTGCTGATGCACTCCATGTCGTCCGGCTTTACCATCTGCCAGAAGGGCATGCCGATGAGGCTCTCCGCCGCGCAGCCGAAGATCTCGCACAGCTTCGGGTTTACCAGCTTGAAGATCCCGTCCTGCAAGATGTAAATGCCCGCCAGAGCATTTTCCACGATGTTTCTGTGAATTCTCTCCGAGCGCTCGATCTGCTCTCGCATTCCCCGCTCATTGGTCTTGAATCTGGCTTCCTGGATGAGGTTCTCGAAGACGTAAGGAAGGCTTTTGAAGCTCTCCAGGCTTTTGACCACATACTTGGTGGCCCGGTTCTCGAAGGCGACCACGGCCATCTCTGTGGTGCCGTGCCCCGAGACCATGACCACGGGTATATCCGGATCAAACTTTCTGATCCTGACCAGCACATCCAGGCCGCCGATTCCCGGCAAGACCAGATCCACGGAGATGAGGTCGTAGGCGCACTGGGATATCATCTCCAGCCCCTGCTCACCTGTGGATGCAAAGTCGAGGAAAAATTCATCGTGTCTGCGAAAGCCCATTTTTATGAGCTCGGCATGCTCCGGATCGTCCTCAATGACGAGAATGCGATAAGGCTTTACCATGGAATCCTTCCTACCAAAAATATGCATAATGGATTGAATATTTCTAATTTTCTCTCAAATGTTAAAATTTTTTAAGATGTGATTCCATGACATGCAATAACATATCATATGGAAAATAGACTTGCACCATTGCATCGATGATGGGAGAAATCGCTTACCCAGTCTGCCCGCCTGAATTTCCCTCAAAAATAGAGATGAAGTTCGGTGATATGGCTTGAGAACCCGTTCGAAATAGTCTGGTAGAACCGGTTGTTATAGATGGTTGCTACAGATGGTTGCTATAGATAATCCAACCGTTATAGATATTAGCGCGTAAATATAGATAGTATTGGTTATACAGGTCAGGTAATCATGAGATTCCTCGCTTTGCTATTCATCCTGCTGCTCCTGGGCACGGGTCATGCCAAGACCGTGGTCGTCGATCCGAGCGGGTCCGCCGATGCCACATCGCTATCAGGCGGAATATTCCTGGCCGGCTCGGGAGATACGGTCTTCATTCGACCGGGCAGCTACAGCGGCGCGACCGTGGACCGCGCCGTGATCCTGTCCGGCAGCAGTGAAAGCCGCATTCGCGGGCCGCTCATAGTCACAGCGCCCGGATGCAAGGTATTCAATCTCACTCTGGAAGGCGGCGGGCAAGACCCGGCGGTTCTGCTGCAATCCGAGGACGGTCTCCTGGCAGGCTGCCTTGTGTCCGGCACAGGCATGGGCATTAGAGCGGCGGGAACGAATAACACGGTTCGGGATTGCCATATCGCCGTCCCTTCCGGAGCCGGAATTCAGGTTGTGGGCAAAGGAAACAGGATTCAAGCCTGCACCGTGAGCGGCAGCATAGGAATCGTGATGAACACCACAACCGGATGTAAAGTCGAAGGATGCGACATCTCAGCCTTGCGGGACATTATTCTGGATTCGTCGACCGGGAACAAAATCGACAGGAACACTCTTTCCGGAAGCGGTTTTGGCATAGTCCTGACCAGATCGTCAGCAAATTTGATTTCCAACAATAGCCTTTCCGGTGACTTTGTAAGCGGCATCGACGCGGCGAATTCCATAATGAACGACATCGAAGGAAATTCCATATCAGGCGGAAAACTGGGCATCAGCCTGAGAAGCTCCGAGAAAAATAATCTCACAAAGAACATCTGCAGGAAGACAGAGCGGGCGGGCATTTACGCCGATAAGGCCGAAGCGAACCGGCTGAGCGGGAATTCTTTGATCGAAAACGGTAACGGCATACTTATTTCCGGTTCGATCAACAATAGCCTCATTGCCAACAATCTGACGCAAAATGATTACGGAATAACGCTTCGCGGTTCCATCGACAATGTTCTGAGAGAAAACCGCCTTTCGGCTAACACCCATAATCTGCGCATCGATTCCGGAGAGTCGTCAGGGGTCGCATTCTCCCCGTCCGGCCATAATTTCTACTACCAGGACATTGACGAATCAAACCTCGCGGAAGAAAAGCCTGTTCGCTACCTGGTGGCAAAGTCGGACCTGACGGTCCCGGAGGATTGCGGCTTTCTGGGAATAATCGACTGCCGCAACATCTCGGCGTCGGGATTGAACATTACGAACAGCAGCGCGGGTATCCTGATGGTAAACTCCCGTGACTGTTATCTCGCGAACTGCAGTGTTGCCAGGTCGGAAAAGGGCTTCGATCTTGTGGAATGCACCTCGGGGCTAATAAAAGGATGCAGAGCCGCATCCTGCCGGATCGGCTACTCGGCGGAAGGTTGCGAAGGCGGGATTTTCGAGGAAAGTGATGCGGATTTGTGCTCTGATGACGGCTTTTGGTTGATGAATTCCATGAACATGAGAATACAGCGATGCTCCGCCGGCTCATCCGCCGCAGGCATACTTGTGCAGGGATCACGACTTTGCACGCTGCAGGGCTGCACTGCAAAGAAAAATGATGAGGCGGGCATTCAACTGATTAGCTCCCACAAGTGCACAATTCAGGGAAACGAGGCATCATCAAACGGCAGGGGCATATCGCTCTCCGGCAGCAATTCCTGCGTCCTGGATAACAACACTGCAGAGAACAATTCGCGAGACGGCATATCCCTGGAGCAGTTGTCCGTGGCCGATGTTCTGTCCAACACCGCCAGGAAGAACGGCCAGGGCGTTTTTGTCCAGTCTTCCAAGAAGCTGATCATAAGCAGGAACAACCTGAGCGAGAACAGCCGCTATGGCCTGCGCATGAGCAGCTCGACCGACAGCAATGTTACGGAAAACAGCTTTTATGATAACGAAATTGCGGGCATCAATCTGGTGGATTGCAGCGGGAATTACCTCTATCACAACGTCCTCGCCGACAATTCCGTCCAGAATGCAGCCGACAACGGCGCGAACCAATGGGATGCTGGCCCGAAGACGGGCGGCAACTTCTGGAGCGACCATCGCGTGCAGGGCAACCCCGGAAGCGCAGGGCGCACCATTCCCGCCAAGGGCGTTGATCGCTATCCATTCCAGGACCCCTGGGGGTGGCGCTGATGGACGATGTTGATCTTCAGCTCCTAAAGTTGGCTCAGGACGGATTCGAGCTGACGGAGCGGCCATACCGCGCTTTGGGCGAACAGCTCGGCATCTCCGAGGAAGAGGTTTTGGCAAGGCTGGAAAATTTGCAGCAAGAGGGCGTGGTCCGCAGGGTTGCCGCCACCATCGGGCACAGGGCTCTTGGCATCGTCGCCAATGCCATGATCGTCTGGAAGGTTCCGGCGGATAAGGTGCAGGCGGCGGGAGTGACACTAGCCGCTGCAGAGGAGGTAACGCACTGCTATGAGCGGGCGACGGCCCCCGACTGGCCTTACAATCTCTACACCATGATTCACTCGCGCAGCCGGGAAGAATGCCTGAAAACCGCAGACCAGCTCTCCCAGACATCCGGCATCAAAGAATATCGCGTCCTGTTCAGCGAGAAAGAATACAAGAAAACCAGTGCCAGGATCTGAAAAAAGCATGGCAGGAGATCCGAGTGCCACTAATCCGTGTGAGGGATCGAGAAAGCGGCTCCTTCCCCTGCTGCTGAACCTCGAAAACAAGAGAGTAGTGATATTTGGCGGCGGAAGCGTGGGCGAGCGCAAGGCCCGTCTCTTTTCCGATTATTGTCTCGTTCAGGTGGTAAGCCAAAATTTCTCGCCTGGACTTGCCGGGCTCGCGACGGAGAAAGAATCCCTGAAGCTGATCAAAGCGGATCTTTCCCTGAGCTATGCGCAATACCTGAACGGCGCTTTTTTGGCAATTCCCGCCACAA
>JAJRAT010000097.1 GCA_028682845.1 Methanothrix sp.
CTGGGCGGAAAGGCGGGAGACGCCACGCTGGCGGATATTTTGGATGAGCTGGCCAGGCCCGGTCGCGACCCGCGCCCGGAGTTTGAGGCGTTCAGTTTTGCGCCCGGCATCGAGAAGGTAGAGGACTTGCAGGTGGGCATGAAGCTGCCCGGCATCGTGACCAACGTTACGGCATTCGGGGCGTTCGTGGACGTGGGCGTGCATCAGGACGGCCTCGTGCACATCAGCCAGCTTCGTGACGGGTTCGTGAGAAATCCGCTCGATGTGGTGGCAGCCAGGCAAAAGGTGACGGTAAAGGTGCTGGACGTGGATTTGGGGAGAAAGAGGATATCGCTCTCGATGAAAGAATGAAACGGCTTGCCCCGATACGATAAGCCTTGAAACGTCATGCTGCAGATCGTTTCTCCTTCATCCCACCTCCCTCCTCAGCATGAGCGTCGCCGCCAGGAAAAACACCAGGAAGAAAACTCCCAGGGCAAAGAGGTCGGGATAGAGGATATCCGCAACCCCGGCCCCCTTCAGCATCACAGCCCGCAGGGCGTCGCCGGCGTAGGTGAGGGGCAGGATGTAGGAGATGGGCCGTATGAACTCCGGCACGGACTGCAAGGGCCACCACACCCCGCAAAGCACGATCTGCGGCGTTATGATGAGCGGGATGAACTGCACCACCTGAAACTCGCTGCGGGCAAAGTTGGAGAAGAACGAGCCGAGCACCAGTGCCCCCGCGCCCAAAAGCAGGACGACGGCCAGAGCCGTGAGCGGATTGCCGCGCATGGGAACGCCGAAGCCGTAGGTCACCACCAGCAGCGTGGTGGTTGACTGGAGGAGCGTGAAGAGCGAGAAGCCCAGCACGTAGCCCGATACCATCTCCACCCGGCTCAGGGGCGAGACCATGAACTTCTCCAGCGTGCCCTGCGACCGCTCCCGGATGAAAGAGATTGAGGCGTTGATAAAGGTGAAGAAGAAGACCACCAGGCCGAGAATGGCGGGGCCGACGGTGTCCATCATCTCCAGGTCGTAGCCGAAGAGGTAGCGCGTGACGATGAGGTTCACGTCTCCGCTCATGTCTCCGCTTTTCGCTCCTTGCGACGGCAGGCTGGCCAGGCTTTCGAGAAGCTTTGCCATCTCCTCCTGAGCGCCTGCCTGGGCGGCGGCCAGGATGGTGTTAGAGATCTGAATGCTTGTGGCATCCAGGAGAACTCTAACCTCGCCCGGCTCCAGGACCACGGCCCCGTTGAGCCTGCCTTCAGAGACCAGCCGCTCAGCATCCGATTCAGATCCAAGGTAAAGGATGTTGAAGTCCTTGATGCCCTCCAGGTGTGCTTTCAGGACATCGTGCCCGCCGCCGTCCACCAAACCCAAAGTCACGCCGCTCATGTCGCCGGAGAGTGCGTAGCCGAAGAGGATCATGAGGACGATGGGTGCAAAGGTGATCAGCCCGATGGTGCGCCGGTCTCTCTTGAGCTGGCGGATGACGCGCAGGGCCACGACACCGATGCGCCGCGGGTCCACATCCACCTTCAAGTTCATGCCGATCATGCCGCCTCCGAGAGCCGCAGGAAGGCTTCTTCGAGCGTGGGCTCCTTCAGCCTCATGTCCAGGGGCGCGACCTCTTCCAGCAATCCCTTGATCCGGTCATGACTTTGCAGGCGAATGCGCACCAGTCCTTCGGCGATGTCGACGCTGTCGATCTCGTAGCCCAAATCCTTCAGCCTGGCTGCATCCTTTTCCGGCTCCTTGAGCCACAGCTCCAGGCGCGGCTTGAGGCCGGCGAGGCGTTTGATCTCATCAGGGCTGCCCACAGCGGTCATCCTTCCCGCCCGCATGTAGCCGACGATCTTGCACTTCTCCGCCTCGTCCATGAGATGCGTGGTTATGAGCACAGTCTTTCCCTGAGAGGTCAAGCGGTCGAAGTAGTCCCAGAAGGTCTGGCGCAGCCTGGGGTCGACGCCCACGGTGGGCTCGTCGAGCAGGAGAAGCTCCGGCTCGTGAATCAGCGTACAGGCCAAAGAGAGCCTCTGGTACATTCCGCCGCTCAGGTCCCCGGCCAAACGGTGCCGGTGCTCCAGCAAATTGACCATATCGAGCAGGTCGGTGATCCTGCGCTCGCGCTCCTGTTTCTCGATGCTGTAGAGCCCGGCGAAGAACTCCAGGTTCTCTTGCAGCGTCAGATCCGGGTAGAGAGCTTTATGCTGGGTCATGTAGCCGATGCGCGAGTAGATCGTCTGAACCTGGGAAACCGGCTGTCCCAGAACCTGCAGATCACCGCCGTTCAGCTTGAGCATCCCCACGATGGCGCGGATGAAGGTGGTCTTGCCCGAGCCGTTGGGGCCGAGCAGGCAGTAGGTCACGCCGCGCGGGATGTCCACCGTCAGGTCGTCCAACACCTTAATTCGCCCGAAGCTCTTGTCCACGCCGCGGGCAGAGACCGCAGGCGACTGAGCACTTTTATCGGAAGCCATGAGCGAGTCCTCAGATCTTGCCCCGCTTCTTCAGAACGACGAATACTCCCGCCAAAATGATAACTATCAGCAGGCCGCCCGCCCAAAATAGACCAGAGCTTTGCGGCTCAATGGAAATATAGGCGTTCTCGGAATCGGTGAGGTCGTCCCGGAAGCTGTCCGAGAATTCGAAGAGGATCTTGAGCTGGTATCTCTTGCCCGGCACGGCATCTTTGGAGACGTCCAGCTTGTAGACCAGCTCGGCCTCGCTTCCCGGCACAAGAGCAGGAATGGGCGACTCGTCCACGCTGACGTACAGGCCGCTCTCAGGCCGCAGCCTTGCCACCAGATCTCGGGCGGTGTCGCCGCCGACGTTCTTGATGGTGATCTTGACAATGTTGTCCTTGGAGCCGGCCCAAAGAGCGGCGGGACTGATGTTCAGAACGGCAAACTGTGCACTGCTCTTGCGTTCCACTTTCAGGGTTACGGGAATTGTCTGGCTGAGGGTGTCGTACCAGTAAAACACATCCGGGCTCTCGGGGTGGTCCTCGTCGCCCTTCACCGCCACATCCCGCTGGTAGGTATAGTTGACCAGAGCATAAAGTTTGTAGAGTCCGGGCTTGGTATTTTTATAGACCTCGATGGGAAACTCCAGCCTGCCGGAGGTCTGGCCTTCACGGATGTTGCCGGGGAAGGCCACCGCTCGCTTGATATCGATGGCGCTCTTGTTCTCGGCCACGATCTCCACAGAAACATCCTGAGCGGTGGTCCTCAGCTTTTCCAATTCCTGCTCGCGCTCCGCCGCCAGGATCTCTTCTCTTTTATTCGCTCCGGGCTCCTCGTTTACCTGGAAAGAGGTGATCCTGCCCCGGTTGGTCAGGGTCATGAAGAGCGAGGTCGCTTCACCTTGATCGACATTGGAGCGTTCCAGGGAGAGAGTCAGGTTGGGAGTTCCATAAACTTTGTAGTAATCGTCTCCGAACTCCTCGGGAGGAATGGGCGCTCCGACCTCGTATGCCGACGAAATCTGAAGGCAGACCCAAAACAATGCTATGACAAGGAGGCAAAGCGGGCTTGCAGAAAGTATTTTTTGGGGACTATTGCCAGACATTTTTTGCGTCATTAAATCTATCCTCGTAGATGATCAAACCGATTTGCAGCAATGCTTGAATCAGGGCGGCGTTTTCCGGATGGCTGTAATTTTGTGATTTTTGTGATTTTTTAGCCGGCCTATTTATCTGAACAAACATTTGGCAGCAATCTATTTAACTTTGTTGTAACTAAGTGAGTTACAAGATGAAAGAAGGAATTGTTGACGGACTGCGCAAGCTCGGCCTCACCGAGTACGAGGCCAAGGCCTACGCCACGCTGGTGGGTGTGGGCGAAGCGACCGCCAGAGAGGTGCATGAACTATCCGGCGTTCCCAGGACCAGAATCTATGACATTTTGCGGGACCTGGAGGCTAAAGGATTCGTGGAGTTTGTGCAGGGCTCGCCCACCTACTACCGGGCAGTGGAGCCGGATCGTGTGATGGAGCGGTTGCGGGACGACTTGGTGGCATCCATCGACCGTTCCACCAGCGAGCTGAAGAGCCTCAACCTGGAAGCGCACGGCACATCCCCCGTCTGGTGCATCAGGAGCGAATGGGGCATCAAGAACAGGATGAAGGACTTCCTGGGAAAGGTGGAAGAGGAGCTGACGGTCTTCTCACGCAGTCCCGAGCTTTTGAAGGAATATCAGGCCGAGCTGAAGCGAATCGGGGTCTTGAAGATCAAGGTGGATCATAAAGAGAAATTCGAGGATCTGGGATTGGCAGTCAGCGAGATGAATCAGGCCTCGGAGAAGTTTTTCAAAGATGCCGTCATCGACGGCGTCAGCTACAGCATCGACGGCCTGATGATTGCGGATGAACGCTCATCCATCGTTATTGGAACCATCGGCGGCGAGAGATTGGCGATCATCATCAAATTGCCAATTGTTGCCATGCTGCAAAAAGCAGTCTGGGAGTCGATGGTTTGAACGGCGGCGGTGAATGGGGAACGATCCACCGTCCCTTTATCCGTCATTTTTGATTCGCTTTAGAGCTGCATTTTTAGAGCTGCATTGCAGACTAAAAATCCCCCAGCACATCCGTCAGCACTTCAGTCAGCACTTCAGCCGCGGCAGGAACATGGGCACAC